>JADFRV010000008.1 GCA_022561095.1 Chloroflexota bacterium
CGTCGCGCCCGCTGGCGCCGCGCCTCCTCCAGCCGCCCGGAGCTCTCCAGGAAAGTTCGGTGGCGGTCTATCGCATCGGCCAGCTCCACCACCCCCCGGCCTCTGATCGCCACTGTCTTTAGGATGGGCACCTCCCAGCCCTCGTCGCGGTTCAGATCGAGGAAGATGTGCAGTTGCCGCGCGGTAAGTTCGGCGCGCTGCTGATCGGCCTTGTTGACGACCAGTATGTCGGCGATCTCCAAGATGCCCGCCTTGATCGCCTGCACTTCGTCGCCGGCGCCCGGCACGCTGATGACGACCGTCGTGTGGGCGGTATCGGCCACCTCCACCTCATCCTGCCCCGCCCCTACCGTCTCCACGATGATGATGTCCTTGTGTGCCGCGTCCAGCACGGTTGTGACATCGCTGGTGGTGGAGGCCAGGCCGCCTAGGGCACCGCGCGTGGCCATGGAGCGGATGAACACGCCGGGGTCGGAGGTCAGCTCCTGCATACGGATGCGGTCGCCGAGGACGGCGCCGTGGCTGAAGGGGCTGGTGGGGTCAACGGCGACGATACCGACGGTGCGGTCGCGCGTTCGGTACTCGCCAGCCAGGGCACCCACCAGCGTACTCTTGCCAGAGCCCGTCGGCCCCGTCATGCCGATGATGTGGGCGTGTCCGGTGTGGCCGAACAGAGCCTTCATCGCCTCTCGGCCCTCGGGGTAGCCGTTCTCTACGAAGCTGAGGACACGTGACAGCGCCCGCTTGTCGCCGTCCAGCAGACGGGCGACCAGATCAGCGGTCACGACTTGCTTGGCGCGCCTTTGGCGGGGACGTTCTTTCGCACCCACTCCACGATGTCCAGGGTGGAGGTGCCGGGGCCGAAGACCCCCCGGAATCCTATCTTCTCCAGAACCGGTATATCCTGCCGCGGTATGATCCCTCCGCCGAACAGGACAACGTCCTCCATGCCCCGTTTTTTCAGCTCCGCTACCACGCGGGGGAACAGCTCCAGGTGCGCCCCGGACAGAATGGACAGGCCGATAACGTCGGCGTCCTCCTGAAGCGCCGTCTCCGCTATCATCTCCGGCGTCTGCCGGATACCGGTGTAGACGACCTCCATACCGGCGTCCCGCAGGGCGCGGGCCACCACCTTGGCGCCACGGTCGTGGCCGTCCAGGCCGGGCTTGGCGATGATTACCTTGATCTTGCCTTCCTGAGTCATCTGTGGATGAACCCTCCCTGTGAGTGGATTATATAGCAGAGGAAGGTTCAGAAGCGAACGGAGGGCTCAAATCCAGGCCGAAGAGTCGCCCGCAGCCTGCCTCTACCGCCGCTCGATGAGTTGGATCGGCACGCCGTGAGCCGACGACGCCCTCACGCGAGCGACGCGGCTGCCCGGCCAGATGCCCGGCTCCGGCTCGGAGACCCGGGCGCCCTTCCCACGCAGATAACCGACCGCCTCATCGAGGTCATCCACCTCGATGCTTATCGAGAAGAACCCCTCGCCCCGCTCCTTGAACTGCTGCGCGAACCGCCCCTTCTCCGCCACCGGCTGCACCAGCTCGATGAAGGCGTCGCCCACGGGCAGACGAGCGGCCTTGAAGCCGGAGCCCAGCGGCTGCTCCAGGGTGGCGTCCACCTTCAGCCCTAAGTTACGCTCCCACTTGGCGGCGGCGTCCGCCAGATCCTCGGTGGCTATCACTACGTGATCGATGCGCTTGAATGTGGGCATCAGCCATGTCCTCTCAACGCTATTGAAGCTCAAGCTCATATTTGATTGGTGATTGCGTGGGACAACCATACACATCTGACAGGATAGAAAGAGTCGTGCGAGCAATTTCGCGAACCGCCGGCTCATCGGCTGCATCGAAAGTACGAGAGTAGTTGGGTGGGGGTGGCGTCGTCACAGCCAGGAGCCCCCAAAGGTTACGCCAGGAAGGCTTCGGCTGCACCGGCACCTCAGCCGACACCTCAACCGGCACCTCAAACCCTAGCGCCTGCAATTCCGAAAGCCTACCTTCACCAAGCTGTAGCTCTGCAGGCAGGAATTGATTGGAAACGGCCTCGCAATCCACGCTTGTGGCTCCACGGCTGCCGGCGAACTGAATGTACACCTCGCCAACCGAAACTATCAGGAAATTACCGTCGCCACCTTCGGTTATTAGTCGGCTGAGATTGTGAACAAGCGGTTCCTCGTTATCTTGGAAGCTCTGCCCACTCATTGGCTCTCCTCCCTCGTGCCAACTTCAGCTGACTACCGGCGTCGCCAGCTCCACGAGGACGCCGCGGCTGGCCTTCGGGTGCAGGAAGCAGATCATGCCCGCCAGCCCGCGCCGTGGCTGCTGGTCGATAAGCTCAACCCCCTTCGCCTTCAGCCCCTCCAGCTCCGCGGCCACGTCAGGCGTCTGGAAGCAGATGTGGTGCAGCCCCTCGCCCTTCCGCTCCAGGAAGCGCCCCACCGGCGACTCCGGCGATAGCGGCTCCAGCAGTTCGATCTCGCTCCCGCCGATGGTGAGGAGGGCGGCCTTCACCCCCTGCTCCTCCACCGTGGCGGAGGCCTGCACCGGCAGGCCCAGCGTCTCACTGTAGAACTTCAGCGCCTCGTCCAGGCTGCGTACGGCGACGCCGATGTGGTGGATCTTCTCGATCATATCCCCTCCCTCTTGCGCCAGTCGCGGATCTGTGCGGCGTGGTCCCGGTAGTGGTCGATGCTACCCTCCTGCAGGAGGCGATAGGCGGTGCGGCCCTCCCGGAAACGTTCCTCCGGGAGCAGACGGGCGGCGGCTACGTACGCGTTCTCGCTGGCCTTCAACTCCTCCAGGATGGTGGCCGGACTGGCGGTGTGCCACTTCTCGACAAAGCGTGCGTTCCAGGCGTCGCCATCATTGTAGGGGTGGCCGGACCCCTCGGGCCAAGGCCGTTCGCCGCTCGCCATGCGCTCAAGCATGCCAGCCTCTTCACGGTGCCAGCCGACGATATGGGCAAGGATGTCGCGTACGCTCCACTCCCCGTACCAGACGTTCGTCATCCGCTCGTCGCTGAGGCCGTCGATAGTGTCGAGGAAGCCGGCGAACTCATCGTCGAGGGTCTTCAGCAGCCCATCCCTGCTCACGGGCGACTATATCCCCTGTTGCTTACGCCACTCCCTGATTTCGGCGGCGTGACCCTTTTCGCCGTTGACCAAACCATCGGTGAGCATTCGCACCATCTGACCGGTAGCGAACACCCCCTCGGGCTGGGCGTTCAGGGCGTCGATGAACTGGTGGCGCGACTCCTCCAGCTCGAACTTCGCCTGCGGCAACGAAAACAGGTTTCGCGAGCGCATCAGACCGGCGTTCCACTCGTCTACCTCCTCCAGGCGAAGGGTGGCGAGCTGAGGGATATGGCCGCGGCTGATCCGCTGCAGGTCCGGGACGGCGAACTGCTCCCAGGACGCTAGGTGGCAGAGGACGTCCTTGACGGACCAGCTGCCGAACGCAACATCGCTCATCTTCTCCTCCGGGATGCCGCTGATGGCGTCCAGCGTCTCGGCGCGGATGGTCTCCATTACGGCGATGGCGTCGGACTTGTCACTCATGGGGCGGGCTCCTTCTAGCTACGGGGATAATGCTTTGATCGCTTCTAGCCTGGTCAGATCACCACAACCTCGCGCTGCTCGCCGAAGAACTCGCGCGTCACGCCGCAGATCTCGCCGATCGTCACGTAGTTCTCCACGCACTCGATGAAGACCGGCATCAGGTTCGCGTCGGAGCGGGCAGCCTCGTCCAGCCGCTTGAGCATCTGTTGGACGCGACCGTCGTCACGCTCAGCCTTCACACGCTGCAGGCGCTCCATCTGCCGCCGAACCACCTCCTCCCGCACGCGCAGGATCTCCGGCTCCGTCTCCTCCTCAGTCGTGAACTCGTTGACGCCGACAACCGTGCGCTCGCCGCGGTCAACCTGCATCTGTATGCGGTAAGAGTTCTCCTGGATCTCGCGCTGCTGGAACCCCATCTCGATGGCGTTCAGCGCCCCGCCTATATCGTCGATGCGCTCTATGTACTTGAACGCCTCCTCCTCGATGCGGTCGGTCAGCCTCTCCACGTAGTAGGATCCGCCGATCGCGTCGATAACGTCGGCCACGCCGGATTCGTGGGCTATAATCTGCTGCGTGCGGAGCGCTATCTGCGCTGTCTTCTCCGTGGGCAGCGCCAGCGCCTCATCCATGGAGTTGGTGTGCAGCGACTGGGTGCCGCCCAGGACGGCGGCCAGCGCCTGGAGCGTGGTGCGGACGATGTTGTTCTCCGGCTGCTGCGCGGTGAGAGTGGCGCCGCCGGTCTGGGTGTGGAAGCGAAGCATCATCGAGCGCGGGTCCTTGGCGCCGAAGCGCTCCTTAGCGATGCGAGCCCACATGCGGCGTGCGGCGCGGAACTTCGCCACCTCCTCCAGGAAGTTGGTGTAGGAGGCGAAGAAGAACGATAGCCTTGGCGCGAAGTCGTCGAACTTCAGCCCTGCGTCCAGCGCCGCCTTCACGTAGGCGATGGCGTTGGCGAAGGTGAACGCCACCTCCTGCACAGCCGTGCAGCCGGCCTCGCGCATGTGGTAGCCGCTTATGCTGATCGTGTTCCACTGAGGCAGGTTTTCCTTGCACCAGGCGAAGACGTCCGTGATCAGGCGCATGGAACTCTCGGGCGGGTAGATGTAGGTGCCGCGAGCGATGTACTCCTTGAGGATATCGTGCTGCGTGGTGCCGCCGATCTTGGTGAGGTCGGCGCCCTGCTTCTTCGCCACCGCCACATAAAAAGCGAGAAGGATCGCGGCCGTGGCGTTGATCGTCATAGAGGTGGTTACCTTCTCCAGGGGTATCTCCTTGAACAGGAGCTCCATATCGGCCAGCGAGGAGATGGCGACGCCCACCTTGCCCACCTCCGCCAACGCCATCGGGTGGTCCGAGTCGTAGCCGATCTGCGTGGGCAGGTCGAAGGCGACGGAGAGGCCGGTCTGGCCGTGCTCCAGCAGGTAGCGGTAGCGCTGGTTGGACTCCTCCGCATCGCCGAAGCCGGCGTACTGGCGCATAGTCCAGAGCCGGCCGCGGTACATAGTGGGCTGGACGCCGCGGGTGTAAGGGTACTCGCCCGGGAACCCGAGCCGCTCCAGATAGCGCCAGCCGTCTATATCCTCGCCGGTGTGAACTGGGTCTACTGGGGCCCCATCAGACGTCTCGAACGGGTAGTCGCGTTCTGGGCTGCGCTGGACGGATTGGGCGTACGGGCCCTCCATCCATTCCTTTTTTGAATCGCTGTGGTTGCGCTGGGACATGGGCTCCTCGCGGGACTGAGTGTATCGCGGGCAAAACAGGGGTGTCAACGAAACGCAAACCACGCCACTACCTACTCCAGATAGCCAATGCTATACTGTGCCGTTGACGATGTCTTCCCGCAAAACAGCCCGCCGCTCCTCTTTAGTTCGCGCCCCTTGCCTGTGAGCGCCAACTTCGCGCGCCACTGGACGCTCATCGCCATCGCGGCCCTTCTTGCCTCGCCGGCGCCGGTCATCCGTCTGCTGGAGGTGACGGGAGTAGCGCACCCGGAGCTGGGCAACGTGGGGTCGTCCTTGCTGTTCGGGCTGGCGATCATGGCGGCGGCCACGCTCCTTATCTGGGCCTCCGATGTAGCGGAGACAGAGATATCGGCGACGCTGGCGCTAGTGCTACTTGCCCTCATCGCGGTGCTGCCGGAGTACGCGGTGGACCTGTTCTTCGCCTGGACGGCGCCGAACGTGCCGGAGTGTATTCAGCCGGATTTCCCACTGGACTGCGCCGGCGGCGTCAGCGACATCGCTCACCCCAGAAACCTGGCGATAGCCAACATGACCGGCGCCAACCGGCTACTGGTAGGGCTGGCCTGGCCGATGATCTTCCTCATCTACTGGTGGCGCACGCGCTCCCGGACCATGGCCGTGGAACGCTCCAACTCCCTGGGCATCCTCTTCCTCGGCGCCGCCACCCTGTACAGCTTCTCCATCCCCATCCGCGGCCACCTATCCCTCATCGACACAGCCGTGATGTTCGCAATCTTCGCCGCCTATATGTTCTTCTCCTCGCGTTCACCAAGCCGGCAGGTAGAGGAGTTCGTGGGGCCGTCAGCAGCCATCGGCGCCCTGTCAAAACTGCCCCGCCGGTTGACGATCATAGCGATCTTCGTCTACGCCGCCGTCGTCATCTTCGCCGCGGCGGAGCCGTTCGCCGAGGGGCTGGTGGCCACCGGCATGGAGGTGGGCATCGACGAGTTCATCCTGGTGCAGTGGCTGGCGCCGCTGGCCTCCGAGTCCCCAGAGTTCCTCCTGGCAGGGCTTCTGGCTGCCCGCGGCCGCCACGGCGCAGCCATGACTATACTCATCGCCTCCAAGGTGGGCCAGTGGACGCTGCTCATCGGCAGCCTGCCGCTGGCGTTCAGCATCTCCGGGGGCACTCTGTCTCCGCTGGAATTCGACGCTCGTCAGGCGGAGGAGGTCTATCTCACCGCTGCCCAATCGCTGTTCGCCGTAGCGATCTTCGTTAACCTGCGCCTGAGCTGCCGAGAGGCGATCCTGCTCGCTGCCCTGTTCATCACCCAGCTTTTCTTCTTCGACACTACCATCAGACTGGTCTACGGCTCCCTTTACCTCCTCCTGGCGCTGCTCATGTTCCTGCGCGACATCCCAGCGATGCCCAACCTGTGGAGCGCAGCCCGCGAGGCTGCGCGCCAGCCGCAGGCCGGCGACCCCCCCGAAAGAGCACCTCCGTAACCTCCCTGAGCTACGACCTGTATCATCTTCCCGCGTTCACGCGTCTCTAAAGATAAATACACGGTTTATGCCACAAGGGGCTCTAGTAGAGGAAGCATCACGTGATCGCATCCGCGAGTAAGAGGTCGATCATCGACCGGATGGTGGGCGCCGCTCTCCTGGAACCGGAACCGTACCAGGAGGCTGCCCTGGCCCCATCCATCCGGACTCAAGCGATCCTGGTGGTGATCGTCTCGTCGATAGCTGTGGGGCTGGGCAGCCTGGGCGCCGGTCCTGTGGGATTCGTGCTGGGAGCCATCGCCGGTCTGGCCGGCTGGGGCGTCTATGTCTTCGCCGCCTATCGGGTCGCCATCGCTCGTTTCCAGGTGCCGCCCAGCGCTACCATCTGGGGCTCAACGTGGCGCGTCCTCGCGCTGGCCAGCACGCCGCGGCTATTCCTTGTCTTCACGCTTGTGCCCGGCATCGGTTTTCTGGTGGGGTTGGCCGTACACGCCTGGCTACTGATCACCACCGTATCAGCACTGAGGCCCGCGCTGGACCTGGATACCCGCCCTACCATCATCGTGGCGCTCAGCGGCTGGCTGCCAATGTTCCTGTTGTGGGCGCTGGTCTGGCTGCTGATCTAGCCACCCTCATGAGGATGGCTGGTGGGCGGTGGAGGACTCGAACTTCCGACCTTCTCGGCGTAAGCGAGCTTGCCCCCATCCCGCCGAAGAGATACCGATGCTCATTCACAACCTAGCGGCTAAAGATGTCATTCAGCCGCCGCAGCATACGGAAGATTGGTTTCTCGAGCTCGCCGTAGGTTGCCGCGGCGGCGAGCTGGGAAATGCTCGTCGAGAACGTTGGATACACTTGGATGAGGTTGACGATTTCGCGCGTGAGCCGCGCTCCGCGGCTTATCGCGAGCGTAAGCTGGCCGATCATCTCAGAGGCGCTCGGCGCCAGTATGTGTGCGCCTATGATTCGGAACCTGGAGTCCGTAACGATGACCGCCTTGCCTTCTGTCGCACTGTCGGTGCGGGCGCGATCTGAGTGGTCGAAGCCCCATTCGAAAACCCGCACCCCCCGTTCCCCCAACCTCTCACGCGCCTCTCTCGAGGTCATGCCGACATGCGCAAGTTCGGGGTCCGTAAAAGTGGTCCAAGGGACGAGGGTGGGGGCGCGCTGGGAGCCCGGATAGAACATGTTGCGGAGCGCAATCACGGCTTCGGCCGCGGCGCTGTGCGTGAACAGGAAGCGGCCGGCGCAGTCACCGGCGGCGTAGATCGACTTAACGCTGGTGCGCATCTTCTCATCGACGATAATGCCGCGCGGTCCCGTCTTAATACCTACGTGATCGAGCTCGATCGACTCGATGTTCGGCTTACGTCCCGCCGCCAGGAAAACGTCCTCGGCGGACCAGGAGCGCTCCTCCTCTCCGATGCGGCCGTGCAGGACCTTGCCAGCGTCCTCGCGCGTCGCGCGGAAGCAGCAGACGTCCAGGCAGACGTCGACTCCCTCTTCGCGAAGCCTCTCCATTAGGATGTCGCAGACGGCGGGCTCTTCACGCTCGAGAATGCCGGGGAGCTGCTCTAACAGAACGATATTCACTCCAAGGCGGCACAAACCCTGCGCCATCTCCACCCCGGTGGGCCCAGCCCCGACGATCAGAAGTGAGGCCGGTGGGCGCTCCAACTCGAAGAGGCTTTCGCTGCTCAGGTAGCCTATTTCCGCCAGGCCTTCGGGCGGGTCTGCAGGGCGAGAACCCGTGCAGATGAGGATGTACCTCGTCGTCAGCGTGCGCTCGCCAACGCGTACGGTGTGCGCGTCGGCGAGCGTGGCGCCGCCGTAGATCAATTCGACACCCTGTTGGGTGAACTTCTCCGGGCTGTCGTCGCTCTCCGCGATGGCCGCCTGCGTCTCGCGGATCCGCTGCCAGATTGCCTTCGTGTCGAACTGCAGATCGGTGGGGGGAAGGCCATACTTGTCAGCGTGCCGAATGGTGTAGGCAGCTTTGGCGCTGGCTAAGAGCGCCTTGCTGGGGACACAGCCGGTCCACAGGCAATCGCCTCCGATACGCGCGCGCTCGACGAGCGCTGTCCGCACTCCCATCTTTGGAGCGGCCTCGCCGGCGACCATGCCAGCGGAGCCGGCGCCGATGATAACCAGATCGAATTCGTACTTCATCGTTTCCTCCCGGGCTCAAAGAGGTAGAAAAAGCGGAAGCGTTCGTGCGATCCGTGTTTCCACATGATGCGCGGTGCGAGCTTACACTAGAACAGGCCGTGCGACGAAGGCGGCGCCCGCGGTGCCCGCGCCCGTATGGGCGCCGACGGTCGGTCCCACGACATAGTCCACGATCTCACCGATGCCGGTCATCGTCTCCACCCGGGAGCGCAGCGCCCGTGCGATCTCCGGCGCAGCGCCCTGGCCGATGCCGACACGCAGCTCGCGGCCGCCGGCTCCGTTCGCGGCGGATTTGATCTGCGCGGCCATGGTGTCGACCGCTTCGTCCAGCGTCTTCGCCGTGCCGAGAATCCTTACTCCGCTTTCGGCGAGCGCGAGCACGGGCACGCCAGCCGCACCAGTGTCGCCTTCGAAGGCCAGACGACCGCCACGCTCAAGCAGGTCCAGCGCCTTGACTACGAACGTGTTACCCACAGCCGCGGAAGCAGCCCTAGCACTCTCAACAGCAACTTCGACGGTCGCGCCGGCGGCAAGCGCGTCTATCGCTTCCCAGGCGCAGAGTCCCTCGGGAAACGAGGCCTGGGAAGTGTCCACGATCGTCACAGGGATCGGCGACGACTCCGACGCCAGCTTCGCGGACTGAACTGTCCCGGAGAGTTTAGATCCTATGTGGATGGAGAGTACGCGCTCAGCGCCTCCCCCGGCGGCTCGCTCGTAGCATTCGAGGAGACGCCCGGGTGAGGGCTGTGACGTCGACACAGACTGAGCAGCATCGAGACGCTCGTAGAACTCGTCGGCTGTGATGTCGATACCTTCAAGATACTCATGGCCGTCGAGCACGACGGTGAGGGGCGCCACGAGCACGCCATGGCGCTCGATCAGCGACTGCGGCAGGTAAGCCGCCGAGTCGACGACGACAGCCGTCGTACCGATCATTCCACGTCCTCGGTGTAGCGTGCCGCCGTCTCAGCACCGGCGCCGAGCGCCGACTCAGCCTCCTCAACGGTGAGGACGATGTAGCTCGCGCTCGCCGCAACGCAGAGCTTGCCCTCGGGATTGCGCAGCTCGGCGCGGGCCATGAGTGAGCGGCCTTCGAAAGACTCAACCCAGGCTTGAACTTCGTGGGCCACGCCGATAGGCACGGGGCGAATGAACTCCACCTCCGCTTTGCGGGTAAGCCCGAAGCGCTCCTTCATCGCGATGATTGCCCACGCCATGGCTTCGTCGAGGACAGCCATGGTGACGCCGCCGTGGGCGTAGTTGGGTGCTCCCGAGTGGTCAGCCGAAGGGACGAACTCGGCGACAACGCGATTTAGTTCGTCGTCCAGGAAGAAACGCTGGCGGAGGCCACCCTCGTTGTCCTGATCACACACGAAGCAGCGTGTGTCGAAGGCGAAGGTGTTCGTGAGCGGTCTACGAGACATCTCCCGCCCCCGCTTCGGTGAGCTGCTCAGGCGCTTTGGGCTTCATCTCACTCTCAGATGGCATCGCTGGCGCGGTCAGGAAACGGTAAGCGATGACGCCGCTCGTGGCGAAAGCGTAGAGTGGCAGACCGAGCGTCGGCTTCGGGCCCCAGAGATTGCCCTTGCTTTTATGCCACCAGTAGATGGCGGCGGCGCTGAATACGCCTGACGCCAAATAGGTCCCTATGCGTGCGGCTGGCTGGCCGTCGGGCCCAGCGGCCGGGTAGGGGCGGCCTTTCGATATGAAAAACGTGGCTGCAGCGACCGTCAGGTCGAACGGCGCGTAAGCCGGAAAGCAAACGAGGGAGCTGCCGAAGCTCGTGGCCACGCCCTTACCGCCGCGGAATCCGCTCCAGGCCGGGTAACAATGACCCACCACCGCCGTCGTGCCGGCGGCATAGGCCCCGTTGTCTCCGGCCAGCGCCTTTCCAACCACGCAGGCGGCCGCCCCCTTGATCATGTCGCCGGCGAGGACGATTAGCCCCCAGTTGCGACCGAGGAGCTTGCCGGCGTTAAGCGCGCCGGGGTTCCCTGAGCCTGCCTTCCGCAGGTCGTCGCCGGCGCCGCCGCTACGGCGCTTCACGTACTTCGCAACAAGGTCCGCCGTGGGAAAGCTGCCGACCAGGTAACCCAGAAGGCCGGCGCCCAGAAGGCTGCTTTTTGAAGCTCTTCTCATCGCGCCTCGATCAGTGGCGCCACCGCGAACAGCACAGAGAAACGTCTGCGGTACACGATGGCGCTCTGGAACTGCGAAACATCCAGGCCCGGCGGGACCTCGTAGTTGAAGGCGCCGTCGATCGCCTTCAGATCACCGAGATTGACCGCCCCGTGGGCGACCGTCCGCGGTTGCAGCGCCAGGAAGCGTTCAACGGCGGCAGCGGCGATATCCGGCGCGACGATGAGTTCCGGTTTCCTGTCAGGAGCCATGGCTGAGAATGATGAGCACATTTCTAACGCTCTACAGGGCCGCTCACAGACACGATTTACTGGTGGGCGATGGAGGACTCGAACCTCCGACCTTCTCGGTGTAAGCGAGCTTGCCCCCATCCCCGTTCACCCCATGCTATCCCGATTCGTACCTAGAGTCACTAGCTCCCATCCCGCTTCGTCCCGCCTTTTCACGTCCCTGCTAACCACTCGCGTTAGCAAAACGGTTAGCAGAAATGTCTAAGCGCCCCTGCCTCTGCGGCTGCGGTAGATCGGTAACGGGCCGAAAGACAAAACTATACTACTCCCGCGCCTACGCCAAGCGAGCGGAGAGGATGGGCGTCTCAGGCCCCCGCCCTCGCCACACAGCCGTTGTTAAGGCAGCCCAGATAGCCGAGAACCCGCCCCAGGGGAGCAAACCAGTGTCCCTCTGGGTAGGGGTGTCGCAGTAAGAGATACGAAACAGCCTGTCTTCTGTCTCTGCGGTCGCGGCCCGCTGCCCCGCCTATTTGGGCCTGTTCAAGTTAGCGTCTGGTGCGCCGACTGCGTACAGGCTGAACGCCGCCCCTGCGGGAGCCGCCCGGCCTGGCACGGTTGAGTACCGCCAAGAACGTCTGCACGTTCGTGAATGCCTTCAGGCCCTCGCTAACGAGAAGTAGGTACGAATATACCTAGCATCAGCCATGCCCTAACTCTTCCCCCGCGCACATACTTACAATGGCTTGGAGGGTCGCCCGCTGCCAAGAGCTTTCAGCGGTGGGATGGGGAGAGACCCTCTGAGCCCAACGGGTCCAGAGATGATGGACACCACAAGGATAGGGGTTCGACGTGCGGCAACCGCAATACTATTCCGTATCCGAGAACGGCTGGCACCACGTATCCAGCCACGGCACCGTGCTGTTCTGTATCGCAGCAAACCAGGCCTGTACTATAAACGACCTCTCCGTAACTCTCTTCCTGACACGCCGCACGGTGTGGGGTATCGTCGCCGGCCTGCGTCGAACTGGCATGCTCCATGTCCGCAAGAGCGGTCGCAGCCTTCGCTACTCCGTCAACCTCGACGCACCGTTTCGTCATCCGGTACTTAAGGGAATCACTTTGCGCCACGTCCTAGGGAAAATCGTGGAAATGGCGCAAGGCGACCCCACGATCCGACTGGCAAAGCCCCGTTGACACCCGCCACGCCCACGCCAGCCTCATGCTCCAACAGGGCACCCATCCGAAAATCGTCTCTGAACGCCTGGGGCATAGCGGCGTCGGGATCACATTGAACCTCTACAGCCACGTCACACCTGGCCTACAGGAGCAGGCAGCGGCGGGACTAGACCGGCTGGTGAGAAGGGCCAACGGTTAGCAAACGCTGATAATGCTGCACAACGACAACGCGGGAAATGGCCTGAAACAGATACGATTTACTGGTGGGCGATGGAGGACTCGAACCTCCGACCTTCTCGGTGTAAGCGAGACGCTCTAACCAACTGAGCTAATCGCCCACCTCAACTGAACTTCAGCTGAACGTTGGCCTGCCTGAGGCGGCAACCATACACCTGAATTGTAGCCGTCTCACCCTGGGCTCCACAACCGCCAACCTGTCGGCATATCGCCTCCACGCCGCCGCGGTGGTATCCTTACACTCGTTGTCGGGCCGACGATCCAAGGAGTCTCCCAAATGAAGATCTACCTCTCCACCGCCATTACGCGCGGTCGCCGTGAGTACGTCGATGCGGTCAGCAGGATCCGTGATGCACTCAAGGACGCCGGCGTGGAGGTGTTGAACGAAAGAGTCACCGACCCCAACTTCCCCACCCCCCAAACGGACCGCGCTCAGACGATGCGGGAGCTATCCGGATGGCTGGAAGAGGCGGACGCCCTCATCGCCGAAGCGACGATCTCCAGCACCGGAGTGGGCTGTGAACTGACGTCTGTGCAGATGCAGGGTAAGCCGGTGCTGCTCCTGTACGATGCCCAGTTCGGCTTCCGCATCTCGGATTGGGTCACCCTCAGCCCGGACAAGAATGTTAAGGCCTGCCCCTACCGAGACCAGACCGAGATCGAACGCGTGGTGAAGGAGTTCGTAGGCAAGCTGAGCGGGGCTAAGAGCTAGGCGATCAGTGATTAGGCGCTGCGGAAGAGGGAAGAGAACCTGACCGGAGTGACATTCTCGGCGGTGGCAGGGGCCTCCGCTTCTTCCGTCATCTCATCCTCGGGCGGCTCTTGATTACGGCTTGGCGCCACCGCTACGTCGGCGGCGGGCTCGTCGGCCTTACCCTCGCGGCTCTTGCTCTCAGGCGCGGGCCGTCGCGTCCCTTCGCTGCTTCCGTCTACAAGCGCGACGACTGGGCGGTGGCTGATCTGGAACTCGCTTGACCTACCGTTGAACACGCGGATGCGACTCTCGTCGAAGCCGGCCTCAAGGAGCGTCTCCACAAGCCGCTCCGCTTTCTGCGGATCGTCCAGGATGGAGATCTCACCGTGCTTGCTGTCGTCCTTGTCGCTAACCAGAACTATGATCGTTTCGTCCATCAACGGCCTCGCTCCCTTGATAGGGGATGAAGATTCCCTCCACCCGCTCAAAACTAGGACGCTGTGGCCTCAGACTTGTTACGCCATGCACACCTCTAGTGCCTGAATCCTTGCAGATTAGCCAGCAACTCTAGCGGCCGCGGCCTTTCTCACGCCTGGCTGCTCGCTGCTGAACGAGTCGGCTGTAGAGCAAGAGGTCGGCGTCGCTGTAGACAGCGTCCCCCATCTCGCTGCCCCGCTTGATCGCTCTCATCGTCGCCTTGGTCAGGGCCACCGGCAGCGGCGGCATGGCGATGACCCTCTCCGCCAGTCGGCGCGCCTCCGCCATCTCCTCGCCGTCAGTCGCCACGCGGCTCAGCATTCCGTACTCATACGCCTGCGCACACGAAAAGCGGTCGCAGGTAATCGTCAGCTCCAGCGCTCGCGACGGCCCCACCTCCCGCGAGAGGCGGGGCAGCGCGTTCCAGCTCAGCGGTATGCCCAGCTCCACCTCGGGGATGGAGAACCAGGTGGACTCGCCGGCCACCCTCAGGTCGCAGCACAGAGCGAGCACGACGGCGCCGCCGACAGCGAACCCATGCACGGCGGCGATCGTCACCTGGTCCAGCGACTCCAGCGCCGCCGAGGTGCGGCTGCCGATGCCGGAGATGTGTCGCAGCGCCAGCTCGTTGTCCGGTCCGGGCTGGCCCCACTCGCTGGTGTCGGCGCCGGAGGAGAAGGCGGCGCCCTCCCCGGCCAAAATGACGACGCGCGTCTCGAAATCCTCCGATAGCTGGCGGCACATCTCCTGCAGATCCAGGTGCATCTGACGATTGATCGCGTTGCGCCTCTCGGGGCGATTCAGACGCACCGTCATCAGCGGCCCTTCGCGCTCAATCTTCAGCGTCTCATACGTCATCTCTCTCTCCTGTTCTCTGCGCTCGCCAGCGCCAGTCTACCCGCACTTGGGGCTCCCTGTCGACGAGCCCAATGGAGATACGCCAGCCTCCACATCATGGACAGACGCTCGTTTTCCCGCCTACAATGGAGCATCGCAATACTGAGGCGGAAGCGAGAAGACGGAGGTCAGGCATGAAGTTCGGTCAGTTGCACCTGTTCGAGAACCCGATGGAGCGCACGGAGAAGGAGATCGTCGACGAGCAGTTCGACATCATGGTGCGCGCCGAGGAGTTCGGCTTCGACTCCATCTGGCCGGCCGAACACCACTTCAGCGAGTATGGCTACTGCGCCTCCCCAGCGGTCACCCTCGCCGCCCTGGCCACGCGTACCCAGAAAGTGCGCCTGGGCACCGGCGTCGTAGTCTTGCCATTGAACCACCCTCTGCGGGTGGCAGAGGACTACGCCTTACTAGACCTCCTGTCCGGCGGGCGAGTGGACCTGGGCGTCGGCCGCGGCTATCAGCCCCACGAGTTCGCCGGCTACGGCGTTGACCAGACCCGCTCAAGAGATATGTTCCGCGAGTCAGTGGAGTTGATTCAGCGGGCGTGGACGCAGGAGCGCTTCTCCTACGAAGGTGAGTTCTACCAGGTGCACGACCTGCAGGTGCGGCCCAAGCCGCTTCAGAAACCGCACCCACCCATCTGGATGGCCTCCCTCTCGCCGGACACGTTCGAGCTGTGCGGCCGCTACGGCTTCAACCTGATGTGCGCGCCGGTGTTCGGCTTCGACGTGAACACCGGCGCTGCCCAGATCGAGCAATACCGCAGCGCCCTGCGCGACCACGGCCGCGACCCCGCGGGCTACGAGATCGCAGGCCTCATCATGACCTACGTGGCGGAGACCACTCAACAGGCGCTTTCGGACTTCCGGGACGCCGTGATGTGGTACATGCGCACCTTCGCCAAGTACATCGCCCCGCCCAAGGGCACGCCCGCCGTCAAAACCTACGAGTTCTACGCAGCCGCCCGGGATATGCTGGCATCCGCGGAGTGGGAACGGATAGTGGCAGCGGGCTCTGTGGTCTGCGGCAGCCCAGACCAGGTAGCGGAGCGCATCGCCGAGATCCACGAACTATGCGGCATCACCCACTACCTGTCCTGGACACGCATCGGCGGCCTGGCCCACAAGAAAGTCCTGCGCAGCATGGAGCTTATGCGAGACCACGTCATGCCGCAGGTGCGACACCTGGGAGACAACGCAGCCGCCAGACCAGCGGCTGAGGCGTAGCGGCAGAACCCCTTCTACACCCACACGAAGCGCCTCTCACCCTCCCACCCCCGATAGCACACCCTTACACTCACTATTCACTCTGTTCACCCTATATTCACCCTTCAACCGCAAAAAGCCCTCCCTTAGGGCGTCTATATTATGGAAAGTAGTACGGCCAACTATTTGGCTTAGTGGCAGGAGGCAGGTGTGAAAGGCCTCAAGAGCAAACCAGAGCGAAAGCGCCGCGACGAGAGCGGGCAAGCGCTGATTCTGTTCGCCCTTGGACTGGCCGTTCTCCTCGGCATGGCGGCCCTGACCATCGATGTGGGTCTCGCCTACGTGGCCCGGCGCGACATGCAGAACGCCGCCGACGCCGCGGCCATGGCCGGCGCCGATGCCCTCCTGGAGGGACAATCCTCAGTTCTGGCGACCAACGCAGCCCGCGACCTCGCGCTGCAGAACGGCTACGATAACGCCGCAGCCGATGTCACGGTTACGATCTACCTGCCGCCCACCTCCGGCCCTCACAGCGGCGACAGCGACTTCATCGAGGTGATCATCGCGCACCCGATCGATACCGTCCTGGCGCCCGCGGTTGGCAAGACCTCATTCGACATATCTGCTCGGGCTGTCGCCGGCATAGACAGAACGCCCAAGCCCTACTCCATCATTACCCTCAGCGAGACGGCCTGTCAGTCGATGCAGTTCAATGGCCAAGTGAACCTAACCATCACCGACGCCGGCACTCTGACCAACTCCGAGTGTAACGTCGACGCTTTCTCTACGAACGGCACGATAAACGTGGCCACGGCCGCCAATGATGTCGTGGGCGGATGGAACATGACAGGCAAATCAGGCGATGTATCCCTGCCACCCAGCAGGGCCGGCCACTACGACGACCCGCTGATAGGAGTGCCCGTACCAACGCCGACCAGCGCGCCCGTGCAGATCTGCCCGACCTACGGCAGCCCGCCCGGTACGGTGACCCTCCAACCCGGCGTCTACAACTGCACCATCGACCCGCCAGGCCAATGGGGGCTCCAGTTCGAACCTGGTGATTATTACATCACCGGCGGCATCATCATCAATGGCGGCGGTGACGTCAGTTTCGGCCAGGGGCTATACTTCCTCCAGGGCCAGGGCCTGATAATCACCGGTAACGGTGTCGTCACCGGCAACGGCGTCACCTTCTACATCGATGAGGGTCAGGTCACCTTGACCGGCACCAGCGACACACAACTCACCGCACCCACCAGCGGCACGTATGAAGGAATCGCCATCTTCCAGAACCGCACCCTGACCACCACCGTGAATATGAGCGGTGGCGCTATCGCGGACGGATGGGGCGCCGTATACGCCGCTGGCGCTCAGATACACCTGGTCGGCAACACCGGCAGCACTTTGCACCAGTTCATCTCCGACACGTTCCTTATGGACGGCAACTCCACCATAACCGTCGACTATTTCAGCGGCTTCTTGGTGCCCGTGCCCGTCATGAGTCTCGTCGAGTAGCCCGGCGCGATACACAACCAGCGACAATTACGCATTCGGCCGTCCTCAGGCTGCTGCGCTCTGAGGGCGGCTCGCCTTTATGTCGCCTACGGTGACTCCGATGGCGGCTCCAACGCATCGGTGGCGGAGGGCTCCGCAATCTCCCCGACAGCCTCGTAAGGCGTACCCTCGTCGCTAAGGCGAGCGACCGGACCCAGCCAGAACAGGCGCAGCGCCCAATCGGCCAGCCCCGGCGCCAGCGGGTAAGCGTTGACGGCGGCGAAGTCCGCCAGCGTAACGTAGGTATCGCGAAGGTTCCAGCGCACGGCCTGAACGATGCGCCGCCCGACGGCCGCTGGACCCGCCGTTCGCAAGTACGCGGGCAGGTCAGGCACGTCCACCTCACGCAGCATGTTCTCCTGGAACGACGTATCGGTAAGTCCCGGGTAGATGGTGCTCACGCCGATGCCTGTGCCCGCCAGCTCGGAGCGGAGGGCGTTGGAGACGGCCGTAAGGGCAAACTTGGTGGCGCTGTAGGCACCCAGATAGGGTGTCGCCACCTTACCCGCGACAGAAGAGACGTTGACGATATGGCCGCGACGCTGACGCCGCATGTAAGGGACGATAGCCTGAATGCAGTGAACAGCGCCCCAGAAGTTGACGTTGAACAGATGGTGCATGTTGTCCAGGCTGCCGGTCGCGATCGGCGCGAACAGCCCGAGGCCGGCGTTGTTCACCAGCACGTCCACAGCACCGAACTCCTCAACGGTGCGGCGCACCAGCGCCTCCACAGCCAGGCGATCGGTCACATCAGTCGGAACAACAAGACGACGCCCTGGATAGTCGACAAGCTCGCCGGCCAGGGCATCAAGCTTGTCGCGGCTGCGTGAGGCGAGGACAACGTGGGCGCGCCGGCGGGCGAACTCATGCGCTGTCGCGCGTCCAATCCCTGATGAAGCGCCCGTGACTATTACGGTGCGTCCGTCTACGTGCAAGCAATCGTCCTCAAACGGAGCGCGCGCCCAGCCACTCGGAGATCTTGGGCCAGAGACGGAACCAGGCGTTGCGGCCGGCGACGAGGCTCACGTGGCCGCCTTTCAGGAGCACGTCCTCCTTATCCTCGGAGCCCACCAGGGATGTGAGAGGGCGAGTAGCGTCGAAGGGAGCGATGTCGTCGTGCTCTGCCATCACGTGGAGCACAGGACAGGCGATAGCGCCCAGGTCCACCCTCCGCCCGCTGAGGTCAAACTCCCCCTTCATCAGCTTATTCTCCCACATCAGCTCCTTGATCATCTGCCGGTAGGCCTCACCCGGGAAGGGGATCTGATCATTCACCCAGCGGTTGAACAGGCGGTAGTTCTTGACCCAGAGCTCGTTCCAGAGGTTATCTGTCAGGCGGGCGTAGGTGGCCCATCGCTGTGCCGGGCGCAGCAGCTCGAAGGAGCGCAAGATCAGGTCGGGCGGGATGTTGCCCAGCGTGTCCACCAGCCGGTCGACGTCAAACCAGCGGCGGTCGCTCCAGCGTTTCAGCAGGCCCATGCCATCGAAGTCGACAGGGGTCGCGGCACAGACGATGTTCGCGACTGGAGCGTCTTGGACGATGCCGTTGTACATGAGGGCGAACAGCCCCCCCATGCAGTAGCCCAGGATGCTGACCTCCTCTTCTCCTGTGACCCTCTGCACCTCCTCAATATTGCGGGGAAGCGCCTCCAAGGCGTAGTACTCCAGCCCCAGACGGCTGTCCTCCGGCCGGGGAACCCCCCAGTCAACCATGAACACGTCGAACCCCTCCCGCAGGAGGTACTCCACCAGACTCTGGCCGGGCGAAAGGTCCAGGATGTACGGCTTGCTGATCAGCGACATGACGAGGACGATAGGTATGCGATAGACCTCGTCGGTGACAGGGCGATAGCGGTAGAGGCGCGCCGTCCCCTTTGCATAGACGACATCCTTGGGGGTAGCGCCCACCACCGGCGGGTCCCGGTTGAGGAGGACGTCCATGCTGCGCCTGAAGCGGTCCATGTTGCGCTTGACTACTTCAGTCCGGAAGATCTCGGGTATCGGAGGCGTCTCCGGGGTACGCACAGTGGTCATAGATATGACTCCAACGGAAGGTTAGCCGGTCTGGCCTATTGGGCCTCCGCAGCCTGGGCGCGAGGTCGCCTGGTCCGACGAGGACGAAGCTGCGTCACAGCCGCGGGCTCAGAAGGATGCCCGACCGCCTCGGCGAGGGCGTTGATGCTGGACTCGATACCGGCTAGCCTCTCCTCGACACCGCCGAGACGCTCGCTCAGTTCGACGATGTCGCTGCGACTCGGCACGTTGAGGGTGGAGAGCGAGCGCTCCATATTCTGGGCCACCAGCCGCTGAAAGGTGGAATATATGTCCATGTACCCACCCAGGAAACGACCAAAGGAGTCCGTGCCCATCACGTCGTTGAAGAACGTGTTCCACTGGCGCTCTGTCTCCGTGAGCCATGTACGCCATAGTTGGCCCACATCCGGACGGTCATCGCTATCAGGCATGGCGCCCTCCCTCTTTCGAGCCTCGCGAACGTTTGGGCTCGTGCTTTGCTGGTCGGTCGCCGCCACCATCACCCCGCATCTTTAGATTTTCGTATGAATTGAGGGCTGATTGCAAGATGTCTTGGTAGTGAGATAGCAAATCTAGCCACAAATTGAGAAATGTCTCCCCCGCCCTGGTCAGCGAATACATACGCCGGGCCGGCCCAGACTCCGACGTGTCCCAGAAAGAGGAGACCAGCCCGGTGCGCTCCAACTGCCTCAACGTGCGGTAGACCGTGGCCGAATCGAAGGCAAGCAGCCCCGCCTTGCTCAGCTCCCGAACGAGCTGATAGCCGTAGGCGGGCCAATTCCGCAGGAACGCTAGCAGGCTGGAAGCCAGGAGATCGCCTTGGAGGCGTGGCTGGCGGCCGCCGCCGTTCCGCTCTTCCTCTCTCTCAGAGCGAGGTGTGCTAGATCGTCTGCTTTTAGTTACCATTGGCGAATTTTCGATATTGTGATTAATTGTACCTGGGTCGGGGTTGACAGCGAACTGTCGCTATGTGTATCTTGCACTTAGTATAGTAAATTTGTCAAGGGGAGGTCACTCATGCCGCAACCAAGCTCAATCGATAAGTTCTTCGGCGCCGTCGATGACGCCTACGATGTTGTTCTGGACACGCTGAAAGCCGGTGTACACCGCGGCTACCGCGTATCCAAGGAGGTCATCGATCAGGCGCAGACCGGCCAGCGCGAGGCTGTGGAGCTGGCCGCCACAATCGCCAAGTCGCCGACCGATCTCGCTGCGTCCTCAGGAGCGGTGGTGAAGACGCTCACCAATACCCAGGGACGCGCCCTAGGGCTCTCCCGCCAGTGGCTGGACGAGGCGATGGACGCGCAGCAGGAAGGCCGTGAGGCCCTGCGCCGGCTGATAGACGCCAATCGGCAGGCCGGCGAGGCTGTGATCCAGTCCTCGCGCGGGCTGGCCGGACGAGCCCAGGAGCGCGCTCGCCAGGTCATCCGCCCGCGCCGCGGCGGCAATAGCGCCAAGGCTGAAGGGGAGACGCGCCCGCGACGGAAGGCCCGGGCTGGAGAGACGAAGACGGAGTAACGCGGCGCTAAGCGGACTGCCTGTCCGCCAGGTCCTGAATGCGCTCGACCGCAGCGGCCAGCACGTTGGCCACGTGGCGGTACACCTGGGCGTTGAACACCAGCCCCACATGGGTGCCGGAAACCTCGATATCGGTCTCGGGATCGTCGTTGATGCAGCAGCGCCAGTCGACAACTCCGTCCGCCTTCGTGTAGATCGCAGCCTCTACGATGGAGTCCGGCAGCGGTTGCCGTAGAGACTCCAGGAAGTCGCAGGAGCAAACGCCGCTGTAGCAATCGGACTGGATGTCCCTGTCTAATAGAATGCGGCGCCGGACGATCATCGCCGCCCCCAGCACCATCGGGTGAGCGCGGACGGCGCGGAACGGCGCCGCCATGCTGATAACCGAGGCGACGAGCTGAGGCTGCCGAGCGGCCACGCTGCGGGCCAGGGTGCCGCCCAGGCTGTGTCCGATGAGATGAACCTTGCGACCGCTCTCCAGATAAGCGCTCTTCACCGTCTCCGTTAGCCTGCCGCTGAGAATATCCGGGCAGTGGGCGTTCCTGCCAATGCCAGACATATAAGGCTGGTAGCCAATCCGTCGCAGCCAGGAGAACATGTCGCCAAGATACTGATCTGACCCGAGAAAGCCGGGGATAAGCACCACGACGCTACCGTCCCCGTGCGGCACGCCGACGCCCCGATAGACAGGGGAGGCCCTTAGGGCCAACCAGTCCATCCCCGCCAGCGCTTCCCGCCACAGAGGCAGGGCCATCGCCTGAAACTCTTCCCTATTGGGTGAGTGCCATGTGGCCAAACAAACCCTCCCCTTCACCTATAGACCCGGGCTACCGGCGGTATGTCCACCCTCTATATTAACAAATTTCTGGGCGGCGCTGTTAATACGGATGAAAAGGTATTATAATGCTCGGGTAGCTCGCGGGGGTAACACGGGCAATCACTGTCAAGTCCGGCTTTAGCCCGGACGTCCCCAAGGGGGGCCTAAGATGACCCAGACCAACCTAAGCCACCGACTCAGCGCACAAGACGCCACATTCCTGTACTTCGAGCGGGAAGATGCGCCTATGAACATAGGCTCGGTCGCTGTCTTCCAGGGAGAGATCCCTTATGAGCGATTCGTCAAGAGCCTGGAGGAGAAGCTTCACCTCATCCCGCGCTACCGCCAGCGGGTAATCTCAGCTCCCCTCAACATCGCCCACCCTACCTGGGAGTTCGATCCAGCGTTCAATATCCGCAAGCACGTCATTCCGGTGCGCCTGGACCCGCCAGGCAACGATCAACAGCTCCGGGAGATGGCCGCGCGACTCTTCCAAGGTATGCTGAGCCGAGACAAAGCCCTATGGGAGATATACCTGGTACACGGCCTGGAAGGGGATCGAAGCGCTCTCGTATCCAAAGTCCATCACTGCCTGGTGGACGGCGTCTCCGGCATCGAGCTGATGATGGTGACTCTAGATGTCTCGCCGGACCCGCCTCCCCCAACCAGCGAGCCCTACGATCCGCCACCCACCCCTGATGCCGCCTCTCGCTTCTTCGACGCCCTGTTCGACCGGATGGCCGACAACTTGAAGGCGACCGCTGATATCCAGAAGGCGCTGCTGAACACGGTCGACAATCCCGCCTCACTCCGCACCGTGAGCCGCGCCCTGGAGACGTCTCTGCCCTACATCGCGCGTCCCGGCCAGCGAGCGCCCTTCAACCAAGCGTTCTCCGGCGATCGCAAGCTGGCCTGGAGCGAGTGCTCCTTCCAAGAGGTGCGGGCGATCCGAAAGGCCGCCGGCGGAACAGTCAACGACGTCATCCTGGCCATGCTCGGCGGCGCCCTCAGCCGTTACTACGAAGCGCACGGCCTGGATACGGAAGGTCAGGTCGCGCGCGTGCTCACGCCCGTCAACGTACGGCGTGAGGACGAACGGGGCAGCCTGGGCAACCGCGTCTCGATGATACTCGTCGAGGTGCCTTTAGGGTTGCGCAATCCAATCGAGCGGCTGAACGTCGTGCACGAACGGATGGAGAAGCTGAAGAGAAACCACATCGCAGACGGCATGGAGCTGGCGTCGGACTCCCTGGGCAACCTGCCGCCGATGCTTCAGGCGATGCTGGGTAGCCTGCCCATGCCGCCCAACACCGTGGCCAACCTGGTCTGCACGAACGTTCCCGGCCCCATGATCCCCCTTTACTCGGTCGGCCACCCGCTGGAGGCGCACTACCCGCTGGTGCCTATCGCCTGGGAGATGGGCGTGGGCTGTGCGGTGACCAGCTACAACCAGAAGCTCTACTTCGGCCTGATAGCGGACGCCAAGGCGGCGCCGGACGTTGACCGGCTGGGAGATTTCCTGCAGCAATCGTACGTGGAGCTGAGGTCCGCGGCCGGAGTGACAGCAACTGAAGCGGCGACGGTCGCCGCGAAGACTGAAGCGCGACCAAAGCCACGGAGACGCGCGGCGCCGGCGAAAGAGCAGCCCCTGGCCGCGGACGCCGGCTAGCGGCGGGGTCGCGTCTCCGCCGTGTCGCTGAAGCCGGTCACATCGTAGGACATTATCAGTAAATCGTAGGTGCGTCCGTCGCGCGCCATCACGAAATCTGCCAGAAGCGCCTCCGGCTGGAAGCCCAGGCTCTCCACCATACCGCGGGCTCCTCGCTGATCGGTAGTCATCTGCACCATCACCTTCTGCAGCCCCAGGTCTTTAGCTATGGCGAACACCTCGTTAGCCATGATCTTGCCCAGGCCAAAGCCGCG
>JADFRV010000009.1 GCA_022561095.1 Chloroflexota bacterium
CTTCCTGGGCGCGGCGCAGGCGGCGTACGCCGCGCTCCGCCTGCCCGGCGTAGCCGAGGAACTCCTGGCCCAGCCGGATGGGGGTGGCGTCCTGAAGGTGGGTGCGGCCGGTCTTGACGACGCCCCAGAGCTCCTTCGACTTGCCCTCCAGCGCGGCCTGGAGGCGCTGCAGGGCGGGGATCAGCCGCGTTTCGATGGCGACCAGGGCGGCGAGGTGAATGGCGGTGGGGATGACGTCGTTGGAGGACTGGCCCAGGTTCACGTGGTCGTTAGGGTGGACGAGTTTGGAGCCAAGCTGGCCGCCGAGGAGCTCCGTGGCGCGGTTGGCGATCACCTCGTTGGCGTTCATGTTGGTGGAGGTGCCGGAGCCGGTCTGGAAGATATCGACGACGAACTGGTCGTCCAGCTTGCCGTCGGCGACCTCGCGGGCGGCTTTGGCGATGGCGTCGGCGGTGCGTTCGTCCAGCAGGCCAAGCTCAGCGTTGACGCGGGCGGCGGCCAGCTTGATGAGGCCCAGCACGCGGATGAAGGGACGGTTGAAGCGCAGCTCGCTTATGGGGAAGTTGAGGACGGCGCGCTGGGTGGAGGCGCCGTAGTAGGCTTCGGCGGGGACCTCCATGGCGCCCATGGAGTCACGCTCTTCGCGGCTAGGGTCTTTGCTGGCCATGGGCACGCCTCCGATAAACGGTGCCAGAAGCACGAAACACGCAGCCCGTGCCACGTGTCCCGTGTCGCCTGTTTCGCTGCCTCGTGACTACATCAGTTTGATGGAGACGCTCTTGGTCTCCATGAACAGCGCCATCCCTTCCTGGCCAAGCTCACGGCCGATGCCGCTCTGCTTGTAGCCGCCGAAGGGCATCTGGGGTATGCCGGCGGTGTGGTAGCAGTTGATCCAGACGCTGCCGGCCTTTATCCCCTTGGCGAACTTGAACGCCTTGTTGATGTCGTTGGTCCAGACTGCGGCGGCTAGGCCGTACATCGTCTCGTTGGCGATTTGGAGCGCTTCCTTCTCGTCCTTGAAGGGGATGATGGTGAGCACCGGGCCGAAGATCTCCTCCTGGGCTATCTTCATGCGGTTGTCCACCTGGTCGAAGATGGTGGGCTCGTAGTAGTAGCCCTTGTCGTACTCGTCGCCTGTGAGGCGCCCGCCGCCCTGGACTAGCTGGGCCTTCTCCTGCTTGCCGGCGTCAACGTAATCAGTGACGGTCTTGAGCTGCTGCTCGGAGACTATGGGGCCCATGCGGGTCTGGGGGTCCATCGGGTCGCCCACCTTGAGGCCGGCGGTGAAGTTCGTGAACATGGCGAGGAACTGGTCGTGGACGTCCTGCTGGACGAGGATGCGGGAGCCGGCCTGGCACACCTGCCCGGCGTTGAGGTAGATGCCGAACAGGGAGCCGATGACGGCGCTCTGGAGGTTGGCGTCGGCGAAGATGATGTTGGGCGACTTGCCGCCAAGCTCCAGGGAGATCTTCTTGACGTTGCCGGCGGCGGCCTTCATCACCTCTTTGCCCACCTCTGTGGAGCCGGTGAAGGCGATCTTGTCCACCAGGTCAGAGGTGGCCAGGCGTGCGCCGGTGTCCTTGCCGGGACCGCTGATGACGTTCATCACGCCCGCCGGGCAGCCGGACTCGTTGATGATGCGGCCCAGCTCGAAGGTCGTGCAGGGGGTGTAGGTGGCGGGCTTAATGACTATGGTGCAGCCAACGGCCAGGGCGGGTGCTACCTTCCAGGTGGCGAGGAGCAGGGGGAAGTTCCAGGGGGTGACGATGCCGACGACGCCCACGGGCTCCTTCAGGATCAAGCCCAGGGCGTCGTCCACGTAGTTTGAGACGACCTGCCCCTTGATGTCCAGGGCGAGGCCGGCGTAGTAGTCAAACACGTCTGCGGTCATAGCGACTTCCATGCCCGCCTCGCTGAGGGGCTTGCCCACCTCGGAGGCGAGGAGACGCGCGAGCTCGTTATGCTCTTCGCGGATCTTGTTGGCGGTCTTGCGCAGGACTTCGGCGCGCTGGCGGGCGGGGGCCTTAGCCCAGGAGCCGCTATCGAAGGCGTTGCGAGCGGCCTGGATGGCGGCGTCGGTATCCTCCACGCTTGCCTTTGGGCAGGTGGCGACGACCTCGCCGTTGGCCGGGTTGTGCCTGTCGAACGTCTCACCGGATTTAGTGGCGACGGACTCGCCGTTGATGAGGAGCTGGTAGGTCTTGCCTGTGACGGCCTTTGTGGCGGTCTCGGTGGTCATAGGGCCTCCTTCTGGAACAGGGATGGATTAGGCAATCGTTCATTATAGCCGCTGCGGTGGGGGGATGCTAGCGCTGCGGCCTGCAACGATTGTGGCCCCGTGACATCTCTATTGGTAGGCGGCCTGGCCATGATGCCTCCACGGTTGGGGGGCAGCCAGGAAAACACGGCCTAGAGGAGGAAGACAATGGACAACGTCGAACGAACCGGTGGCAAGCAGAGGCGATGGCTCATCATCGGAGGTTTCGCTCTGCTCGGCGTCATCGTGATGGCCGCTGCGGCGGTCTCGGCTTGGCAGGCTAGCGTCCAAAGTTCCCATAAGGCGGATATGGAGTCCAGCACCACGACGGTTTTGCTGTTGCAGGACGTGGGGGAGGAATCGGCAATCGCAGCGACGCTGCTTCAGCAGTACGTTGCCGAGGGCGATGACGCGCTCATCCCCGAAATCCAATCCCACTCGAGCGCAGCCATTGGGACGTTGACAGAAGCCGCTGCCCAGAGCGACGCAGCGGGGATAGACGAGATCGCGGCTGATGGTGCCGCCTTAGCCGAGGGTGCGGCTCAGATCATTGCCCTGCGTCTGAGCGGCGATGTTCAGGGGGCAGCAGTCGCCCTGGAGGAAGCCGCTCCCGCATTCGAGCAGCTCAACCTTGGGTTCGCGGTAATCAGCGAGCAGGAGCTCTTGGAGGTTGATGCCTTGCAGGGCAAGGCCGATAGGGCAAGTGACCTAGCCGGGTGGTCCTTCATCGTCGCCGTGGCCGCGGTTGCTACTCTGGCGTTCGCCACGCTAGCGCTGATCGCTGGCTCGCTCATCAGGCGGCGGGCTTCAAGGCCGGCCATGCCTGTCTAGGCTTCGCTGGCTGCCCGCGCATCTCGGCGGGACAGGAAGGACAACAGGCACGCGGTAAATCATGGACAACGTCGAGCGGACCGGTAGGGTGCCGAGGCGATGGCGCTTACGTCATACACTCTCTTCGGTGAGGGGACGGATCATCGTCGGCTTCAGCTTTCTGGTCCTCATCCTCATCGCCGTCGCGGCGGGCTCCGCCTGGCAGGTGCGCGAACACAAGTCCGACACAGCCGCGATGGCGGAGCACGCCGACACCGCCTTTATGCTCCAGAACGCGCTGGTGAACGCGGAGGCAGCCGCCTCGGGGCTCCAGCGTTACGTCACGCTTGGCGGCGAGACACCAGTTGCTGGGGACGAAGAGCTGCTTCCTAGAATCCGTTCGGACATGGCCGGAGCCGAAGAGAGCCTGGCGCAGGCCATCGCTGACACGGAGGCGCGGGGCGATAGAGAGCAGGCTGCTAGACTCTACCAGATCTCCGCTGAGGCCGCTTCCCTAGTCGCGGGCGTGGAGATAATCATTACCCTGCAGCAGAGCGGCGATTCGCAGGCAGCAGCGGCGGGCCTGGAGGTGGCGGTGCTGCCCTTCAGGGAGTTTGAGGACAAGCTTAAAGCAGCGGCCGAAACGGAGCTACAGGCCGTGTCGGCCCTGCGAAGCCAAGCGGATAGGGCCGGTAACCTCGCCTTGTGGCTCCTCATCATCTCCGGCGCCGCGGGCGCCGTCTTGGGGCTAGCCACATCGGTATTCGTCGCCCGCTCTATCATCAAACCCCTGTCCTCACTTGAAGAGACCGCTGTTGCCATCTCCCAGGGTGACCTGGAAGCCAGGGCGCAGGCCACTGGCCCGAGCGAGCTGGCCTACCTGGGATCAGCGCTGAACCAGATGACCGACTCGCTCTTAGACGCGTCAAAGCGGCAAGAGCTGGAGGAGGCGCTGAAGGAGAGCGAAGAGCGGTTCCGAGACCTGTACGAAAACGCTCCCCATTGCGATTTCACGACGGACATGGATGGCACGATCCGCATGGCCAACAACACTTCTGTCGAAATGCTCGGCTATGCTCGCGATGATCTGGTTGGCCGATCGGTTCTTGACCTGTACGCGGATACGCCGGCGGGGAAGGACAAGGCGCGGCAGCTAAATCAGCGAATTGAAGCGGGTGAGGAGATTCGTGACGAAGAATTGGAGATGCGCAGAGCGGATGGCAGAACGATCTGGGTCAGTCTGACGGTGCAGCTAATCCGCAACCGGCAAGGACAACTCCTTGGACGTCGAGGCGTGGTGGTGGACATCACCGCGCGCAAGCGGGCGGAGGAGACGATCAAGCATATGGCGTACCATGACTCTTTGACTGACCTGCCCAACCGCGCTCTATTCGAAGACCGTCTCTCCGTGACGCTGGCGCAGGCACATCGCAAGAAGCAGACAGGGGCTGTGCTGTTTCTCGACCTGGACCGGTTCAAAGTCGTAAACGATACGGTTGGTCATGCCGTGGGTGATCAGCTGTTGCAAAGCGTCGCGGAACGGCTGAAGGGCCTAGTGCGTGAGGGCGATACCGTCGCCCGCGTGGGGGGCGATGAGTTCACGCTGCTATTGACGGAGGTGGAGCGGACGGAGGAGGTGGTTGGGGTCGCGGGAAGGGTGCTGGATGCCCTCAGACAGCCGTGGCTGCTCAACGGCCACGAATTCCGTATCACTGCCAGCATCGGCATCGCCATGTTCCCCAACGATGGGGAAGACGCCGATTCCCTGCTGAGGAACGCCGATACGGCCATGTACCGCGCCAAGGATCAGGGTAGAGATAACTACATGCTCTACACGCCGAAGATGAACACCATGATCGCAGAGCGGCTGGCGCTGGAGAACAGTCTGCGCCACGGGCTGGAGCGTGGGGAGTTACTGGTCTACTATCAGCCTCAGGTTGATATCGCTTCCGGAAGGATCGTTGGCATGGAAGCGCTGGTGCGCTGGCAGCACCCTGAGCGGGGATTGGTCTCTCCGGGGGAGTTCATCCCGTTGGCGGAGGAGACCGGCTTGATCGTGCCGCTTGGCGCCTGGGTAATGCGGACCGCCTGCGCACAGAACAAGGCATGGCAGGCGGCCGGCATTGCTCCAATGCGGGTGGCGGTGAACCTCTCGGCGAGACAGTTCCAGCAGCGCAATCTCACTGAGATGGTGGACGAGGTGCTGAAAGAGACCGGCCTGGAAGCCCGGTGGCTGCAACTGGAGATCACTGAAGGGGTAGCTATGCAGGATGTGGAGTCCAACATCGCGGTACTGCGCGAGCTGAGACAGACGGGGGTCCAGATAGCGATCGATGACTTCGGCACCGGTCACTCCTCGCTAAGCTACCTGAGCCGTCTTCCCATCGATGTGGTGAAGATCGATCAGTCCTTCATCCAGGATCTGACCACGGACCCGAATGGCGCCGCGATCGCCAGATCGATCATCGTCATGGCGCACAACCTCAAGCTGCGGGTGATCGCCGAGGGTGTGGAGACTGAAGAGCAGCTCGAATTTCTCAAGAAGCGACGCTGTGACGAGATGCAGGGGTATCTGTTCAGCAAGCCGGCGCCTGCGGAGGCGTTCGACGAGATGCTGAGGCGGGGTGGCCGCACGTCACGAGCCCGCAGGCCTGTTGAGGCTAGCCGCTAGGCCGGAAGACGTTCCGTTCGCTCTCTGCGTCACGGCTGACGTGGCCGGAGGCGCCGATAAACTCCTCGCGTGTCATCGCCCACATTAGATCAGCGTCCGGCGGCGTGTTGGCGATGAAGCGGGCGCCTGGCTTCTCCCCGTCTCCCAGACGGCCGATGACGATGCCCTGCTCCGGCTCGCCCTCGCGGTTGAACTGAACGGTGTAGCTCTCCACGCTGGCGGGGCCTTCGGCTTGCTCCACGGTAGGTGGGCTCTCCATCTTCTCCAGCGTGGCTTGATCGATCTGAGGATCGGTCCGTCGCCAGCTTTCGGTGGGGGGACGGCCGGCGCTGTACACGCCGGCGGCGTGCTTGGTGGCGAACCAGCCGAGGCCGGTGAGCAGCGCCGTGGCTTTGGGATCCTCGCGCAGGCGGGCCACGGCGGCGGCCACGGAGTGCATCACGTAGTTGTTGCCGGGGCCGCCGGCATAGGGGAGGCCACCTGTGACCGTCAGGGGGCGCGGATCGTCGAGGGTCAGCCCCAGCTCACCCATCGCGAGCTGGACGGCGGCAGGGAAGCAGGAGTAGAGGTCGAAGAAGCCGATATCGTCCACGGTAAGGCCTGCCATGCTCAGGGCGCGGCCGGTGGCGGCGCGGATGGCGGGTGAGGAGTGCAGGTTTATGCGGTCGCTGACGAACCACTTATCGTTGGCATCGCCGCAGCCCCAGAGGTAGACCCAGCGGTCCTCCGGGATGCCGAGCTCGCGGGCGGTATGGGAGCCGGTCATGATGACGGCAGCGGCCTGGTCCACCTCCATGATGGCGTTCATGCGCTTTGGGTAGGGGAAGCAGATCATGCGGTTGTCGGTTGAGACGGTGGCAATCTCCTCCGCGGTGAGGGCGTTGGGGAACCAGGCGTAGGGGTTCTGGGCGGCGACGGCGGATAAGCGCTGGCAGAGGGTGCCCAGGCGCTGGCGATGTTTCTCGATGCTGAGTCCCAGGTGGGCGCGCAGAGCGTTCTCGAACAGGGGGTAGACGCGTGTGGGCATCACGGCGCCGTGGCGGGCCTCGGCTTCGTTGAAGCCGGTGCGATTGTCGCCCACCATCTCTTTGGGCACCGCGCGCTCGTGCCAGGGGAGCTTGGCGCCGGCCCTGCGGGAGCGGCGGGTGGAGGCGAGCACTTCGGCGCCGCAGAGGAGCGCGAGGCGGGTATCGCCGCGTACGATGCTCTCCGCCGTGTCGTTGATTAGGCGTTGGGGGGTGTCGCCGCCCACGGCGGTGTTGATGCTGTGGGCGGGGCTGGCGCCCAGCCGTTCGGCCACCAGGCCGGGGGCGTCCAGGTATGGCCAGGCGATGATGTTGACGATCTGGAGGCTATCGATGCGGGCCAGCAGGCCCTGGACGCCGGCGTCGTCCTGGGCGGCGCGGGCGACGATCTCCATCATGTCCAGGGGCTCGCGCGCGTCGGCCAGATCGCGGGAGCGGTTGACGTACTGGCCCACGCCAACGATGACCGGCAGGTTGGCTGAGGACATGGCGTGCTTACTCTAACGCAAAGGTGAGTGACGGTCTAGCTTGGCCGGAAGCTCACACGGGGTAGGCCGATTGACACACGCCGCAACATGCCTATAATCCTAGCTATCTGAGAGAATTTCTTGGTTGCCCCAAGACAAGGAGGGTCCCCATGTTACCACGCAGCCTTAACCGCTTCCTTCTTCCCCTCGCTGTGCTTGCGTTAGCTTCTGCTCTCGCCTTCGCCGCCTGCGATGACGATGACGATGATGGCGGCGGCACGGACGTATCGGGCGTCCCTGAGCTCGAGGACGGCGTCCTGTCGGTGGGGTCGGAGATCGCCTACGCTCCGTTCGAGTTCTTTCAGGAGGGGACGGAGATAGAGGACGGCCTGGACATCGATCTAGCCAGGGCCATCGCTGCGGAGCTGGGCGTGGAGGTGGAGTTCATCAACACCGGCTTCGACGGCATCATCCTCGCCCTGCAGACCGAAGAGTTCGACATCCTAATGTCGGCCATGACGATCCGGCCGGATCGTGAGGAGGAGATCGACTTCGTGCCCTATATCACCGTGGGCACGGGTATCGTGGTGCCGACCGGCAACCCCGACAACATTACGGGCTTGGACGAAAGCCTGTGCGGCCGGACGGTGGCGGTGCAGGTGGCCACGATCCAAGTGACCTTCTTGGAGGATCTGAACCAAGATGGTTGCGCCGACAACAACGTCGATATCGTCACCTTTGACAGCAACCCGCTGGCGGTGGAGGACCTGCGCACCGGCGGCTCCGACGCCAACTTCTCCGACTTCCCCGTCGCCGCCGAGGACGCGGCCCAGTCTGAAGGCGATCTGGAGGTCGTGGAGCCCCAGATCGATCCTGAGCCTTACGGTATAGGCGTCGCCAAGGGGTCAGCCGAGCTCAACGACGCAATCGCCGACGCGCTTCAGGCTATCATTGATAGCGGCGAGTACGGCGATATCCTCGCCAAGTGGAATCTGGAGGCCGTGGCGCTGCAGTAAAACTTTACTCTGATACCCCGGTGACACAGCGGCCTCCGCGACGGCTTGCCGCTAGCCGGGGCCGCTCTGCCTTAGCCTTGTGAGGTAGCGGGATGGACTGGCTGCTTGCGATACGGTATGACATCGATACCGTCGGCGACTTCCTGTTCAACCCGATAATCCTGCGGGCGTTGCTGCAGACGCTGTATATCGCGCTCCTGGCGATGGTCCTGGGTGTCGGGCTCGGGGTCGTGCTCGCCGTGATGCGGGTATCCCGAAACCCGTTCGTATCCGTGCCGGCCGGGGTGTACATCTGGTTCTGGCGGGCGACACCGGTGATCCTCCAGCTCCTCGCATTGTGGTTCGGCCTCCGCCAGCTCATCGACGAGGACATCTTCCGCGACAACTGGACCCGCTTCCGGGCGGCGGTAGTGACGTTCGGGCTGAACGAGGCGGCGTACATGGCGGAGATCGTGCGCGGCGGCATCCAGTCGGTGGAGTCGGGCCAGATGGACGCCGCCAAGTCGCTGGGGATGACGAACCTGCAGGCGCTGAGGCGGATCATCCTCCCCCAGGCGTTCCGGGTGATCATTCCGCCCACCGGGAACGAGTTCATCGCTTTGTTGAAGAACACCTCCGTTGCCTTCGCCATCGGTGTCGTGGAGCTTCTGAACGCGGCCAAGATCCAGGCGGCCCGCAACTTCCAGGTGATGGAGCTGTACACCGTAGCGGCCATCTGGTACCTGGTGTTGGTCTCCATCTTCAGTCTTGGCCAGGCGGAGTTGGAGCGTGTCATGGCCGTCTCCGAACGTGAGCGGCCGGAGACGCTCTTCTCGCGTGCCCTGGCGATAGTGTCGTCGGGCAGACGTGTGGTTTGAGGCCGCGGGAACGCGGGGGTAGAATGTTGGGGCGATGTCAGATTCGATGGTGCGCAGCGTGGACGTGCACAAGCGCTTCGGACGCCTTGAGGTGTTACGGGGTGTCAGTATGGAGGTGGCGCGGGGAGAGGTGGTGGTAATCATCGGCGCCAGCGGCTCCGGCAAGACTACCTTCCTGCGCTGCATAAACCATCTGGAGCGGGTGGACGCCGGACGCATCTACGTGGATGGCGAGCTGGTGGGCTACAGGGAGAAGAACGGCCGTCTGGTGGAGGATAGAGAGCGGGAGGTGGCCCGCAAGCGCGCGGCCATCGGCATGGTGTTCCAGCGGTTCAACCTGTTCCCCCATCTCACGGCCCTGGGCAACGTCATCGAGGCGCCGATACGGGTGAAGAAGGTGCCCCGCAAAGAGGCGGAGGAGACCGGGCGGGAGCGGCTGGCCAAGGTGGGTCTGGCTGACAAGCTCTCCGCCTATCCGGCCCAGCTATCAGGCGGGCAGCAGCAGCGGGTGGCGATCGCGAGGGCGCTGGCGATGGAGCCGAAGCTAATGTTGTTCGATGAGCCAACGTCCGCTCTGGACCCCGAGCTGGTGGGTGAGGTGCTGGACGTGATGAAGTCGCTGGCGCGGGAGGGGATGACGATGATCGTGGTGAGCCATGAGATGGGCTTCGCGCGGGAGGTGGCTGACCGGATCGTCTTCATGGACGAGGGGGTCATCTTGGAGGAAGGGCCGCCGGAGGAGCTGTTCCTGCGGCCGTCGCAGCCACGCACGCAGGCGTTCCTCAGCAAGATCCTCTAGCCGGGAACAGAACCACCGTCGCGACCGTCTATACCATAGGATGAGGAGCCTGACACGAATCCCGTTTCTGTCGGCCGCCGCGGCCACGCTGGTGCTGCTCGTGCTCGCTGCCTGCAGCGGTGACAGCAGCGAGCCAGCGCCCTCACAAGCGACTAGCCCAACGGCAGCGCAGAGTAACCCCGCTGCCCCTGCCCGAGGGCCAGTGGCCTTTGAGACTATAGATGCCGGCGACCAGAGCGGTATCGTCCTTGAGCTGCAGCCGCAGGTGTTCAAGATCGAGGCGCAGGCCGAGTGGGACGATTTCTGGTCGAGGCATCAGGGAAATGTGATCCCGCTGCCACCGGCGCCGTCTGTTGACTTCTCTCAGGAGATGGTGATCGCGGTGGTGGACCAGGCCGAGCCTTCCGGGGGCTATCGGTTCGAGATCACGCGCATCGAAACGATCGAAGGCAGGCTCGTGGTGCGGGTGAGCAAGGCGATCCCCGGCCCGGACTGCATCGTGACCGCCGTGATCACACAGCCCTTCCACGTCGTGAGTATGGCGAAGTCGGACCTGGAGCCGGAGCTACTGATAAGCGAGGAGACGTACAGCTGCGGCTAGCCTAACGGGCGGTCCAGCCGCCGTCCACGATGAGCGGCGCGCCGGTCATGAACGAGGAGTCGTCGCCGGCCAGGAACAGCGCCGCCTTCGCGATCTCCTCGGGCTGGCCCAGGCGACCCATCGGGGTGCCTTGCAGCGCCCAATCCAGCAGCGGCTGGGCCTGCGTCAGGGGCTGGGTGAGAGCTGTCTCAATCCAGCCGGGGCAGATACAGTTCACGCGCACCCCTGGCGCCCCCGCTAGGGCGAACTGCTTGGTGAGGCCGAGGACGCCGTGCTTGGCGGCGATGTAGGCGTTGCCGGGGGCGGAGCCGAACACCTCAGGTAAGCCCGCCACAGCGAAGCCTACGAGCCCGGCCATGGAGGCCATGTTCACAATGACACCGCCTTGTTCTCTCATCGTCTCGAGGCCGTGGAGGCAGCCGTAGTACACGCCTGAGAGGTTGACGGCGATGACCTGGTCCCAGGTGTAGGCCGCGCCGCCGATGCCGGCGTTGTTCACCAGGATGTCCAGCCGGCCCCAGGCGTCTATGGCGGCGGCGATGGCCGCCTTCACGTCTTCTTCGCGGGAGGTGTCCGTGGGCAGGGTGCGGGCGCGGCCGCCTGCGTCCTCGATCTCCCGTGCGACAGTCCGGCCGGCCTCTTCGTTCAGCTCGGCGACGAGTACGCTGGCGCCTTCAGCGCCGAACAGCAGCGCGATCGCGCGGCCGATGCCGGAGCCGGCGCCAGTGATCAGCGCTGCTTTGCCCTGGAGCTTCATCGGTCACCTCCTTGGAATCGACGTCAATGGTAGACCACGTTCGCGGGTCAGGTCGAATGGCTTGCCCGCAGAGATGGCGGGTGCCCATAATGGGCGGTGAGTTCGAGTCTGCCCCCGCCGGAGGCGTGTCAGCCTCCGGCTGATGCTGGCGGGCAGGGAGGGAGCAGATGAGCAAACTGGCTGACAAGATCAGAAGCGCGGGGCGGGTGGCGCCGGCTCCGATAGGCTTCGGCATTGCGACGGAGCGCCGCGCCTCTCCTACGCTGCTCTGTCTGCTACGGCTGGACAAGAACCAGGTGAAGAGCGTGGGTGACGCCGCAGCCGCCGGCGCGGATGCCGTGATCATCACCGGCCTGGCGGCGGGCCAGCTGGGGGACGCCCTCAAGAAGCTGGGAGATGTGCCTGTGGGGCTGCTAGCGGAGGATGCGCAGCGGGCGACGGTAGCGGCCGCGCGCGAGGCGGGGGCGGACTTTGTGCTGCTGGACGAGGAGTCGTCGGGGGAGACGGTGTTGGAGGAGAAGGTGGGCCTCGTGCTGCGCGTCGGCGCCGAAACGAGCGATACGGGGCTGAGAGCGCTGGCCGGCCTGCCCCTGGATGCGCTGGAGATAGCGCCGATCGATGAGCCGTTCACCGTGCGGCGGCTGATGGAGCTGCGCCGTCATTCGTTGCTCTCGCAGACGCCGCTGCTGGTTGAGGTGACACCGGAGATTGAGCCGTCTCGGCTGGAGGCGCTGCGGGAGGCAGGCGTGGCGGGGGTGATCCTCGATGGGAAGTCAGCCGGCAAGCTTTCCGCTCTGCGTGAGGCCGTTCTGTCGCTGCCGGCCAGAGGCAGGCGAGAAGAGGCGCGGACGGACGCGCTCCTGCCCTCGCTCACCGCTGTACAGGCGGCGGAAGAGGAAGAGCCGGGGCCTGATTTCGAGTAGCGGTGGTTGCTGGTATCGATAGACGAAATCGGGCTAGCATAACCTTGACGTAGAAGTAAAGTCTCGGCTATACTCCGATTCAAGTAACGGACTGCGACAGTTCAAGGAGTTGCCGCCCCTGTGTCCGAGTCGACAGAAGCGTATCTCCAGATAGGTGAGGTCGCGGAGCGCACCGGCGTCACGCAGAGGACGCTGCGCTTCTATGAGGAGAAGGGCCTCCTGCGCCCGCCCAGCCGCATGGACGGCGGCTTCCGCCTCTACTCCGAGGACGACGTTACGCGGGTAGCGCACATACGTCGCCTGCAGAACCTGCTGGGTCTCACGCTGGCTGAGATCAAGGAGATGGTGGAGGCGGAGGAGATGCTGCAGGAGCTCAAGGCCCAGTACCGGCCTGAGGCTGACGTCTCAGAGAAGAGGCGGCAGCTTCATGAGGCGATCGGCGTGGTGACGCGCCAGCACGGGATCGTCAGTCAGAAGGCGGAACAGATGAGCGAGATGAAGGAGCAGATGGAGGAGCGGCTGCGGACGTTCGAGCGCTGGATGACGGAGCTGGAACAGATGGAGCGGAAGGCTCCTGTGGCCTGACGGCGCGTCTTATTCTACAGTAGAGAGGCCCCGGCTCTTCGTCGGGGCCTCTGGCGTTAGCGCGGCGTCCACCGGCTAGTGGCCTGCGCCCTCTTCCTTGTCCTCCGGCAGCCGGTGCGGCTCAAAGCCGATGCGTCTGCGCAGCAGATACCCAAAGGTTAATAGCACCGCCGCCCCGCCCATGCTGGCTGTCGTGATCAGCGCGATGAGCAGGATGTCCGGTCCGCCGTTTGTCTCAACATGGAAGCGGAGCGTGCCGGACTCCTCCTCACCGCCACCCGCCGCGGTGACCTGCCAGGTGAAAGTATATTCGCCCTCCGGCGGCTCCTCCGGAAGGGTCGCCAAGATGTCGAGGCACTGGCCGTCCGGCTGGAAGGATATCTGCAGAGTCAGGCCCTGCCCGTCAGGCTTCTGATAGCTCGGGCGAAAAGTGCTGATGAGTTCGGAGAAGCAGAGGTGGATCGTCCCCGGCGGCGCCTCCAGCCGGGCGCCGTCGCGAGGGTCCGCCTCGGTGAGCTCGATCTGGGCGTACGCCGGCGACGCTAGGAGAGCCAGGGCCACCAAAAGCAGGGCGAAAGCGGGCTTCATCGCGCGTCCTCGATAGGCATTAGCACCGAACGAGAATACTACCACACAGCGGCCGCTGAGCGTAGCGTCGCCACCGCGATGCCCCTTTCGCGGCTATCTGGTTTCCTTGTGAGGCCGGAGAGCGCCCTGATATAATGCGAACACATCTGTACGATATCTCCTATCTATGGCTAAACAGAGCATGGAAACGCACGGGAAGGCCGAAGAGGAAGGGCTCCGCTACCGGCGCATCGTCGCCAAGGTCGGCACCAACGTGCTCACCGCCGGCACCGACAGGCTGAACCTGGAGGTTATGTCGGCGCTGGTGGGCCAGGTGGCGCGCCTGCAGAAGCGGGGCGCCGTCGTACTGATCGTAACCTCCGGCGCTATCGCGGCCGGTCGTCATCGCCTGGGCGTCACCCGCGACCGCAAGGGGATGCCGTTCCGCCAGATGCTGGCCGCGGTGGGACAGACTGACCTGATGCAGGCCTATCAGGAGCTGTTCGCCCGGCACGATGTCACCGTCGCTCAGACGCTGCTCGCGCGCCGTGACTTCGCTGACCGGCAGGGGTACCTCAACGCCCGCAATACCCTGCTCGGCCTGCTGGAGCTGGGAGTCGTGCCTATCATCAACGAGAACGATGTGGTGGCGGTGGAGGAGATTGAGGGGGCCTCGATCGGCGACAACGATAACCTATCGGCGCTGGTGGCCAACCTTGTGGACGCCGATCTGCTGGTCTTGCTGACCGATCAGGCCGGCCTTCACACCGCCGACCCCCGCCGCGACGCCGGCGCAAGCCTTATCCCACGCGTGGAGCGCATCGACGCCGAGATCGAGCGGCTTGCCGGCGATACGCGGGGCAGGGGTGTCGGTGGCATGGTCACAAAGCTGGAGGCAGCGAAGCTGGCGCTGGCCGGGGGCGCCGATGTCGTCATCGCCGACGGCCGGCGGTCAGACGTGCTCGTCAGCGTCGCGCGCGGCGAGGAGATAGGCACTCTCTTCTCCACCAGCGTCGACCGTATGGAGAGTCGCAAGCGCTGGATGGTGGCAGGGCTATCGCTGAAGGGGAGTATCGCCGTGGACGCGGGCGCCAGCAAGGCGCTGCGAGAGCAGCGGCGCAGCCTGCTGCCGGTGGGCGTGCAGGATGTGGAGGGGGAGTTCCAGCGCGGCGACGCGGTGGCGATCACGGACGGCAACGGCCACCGTATCGCCTGTGGTATCGCCAACTACAGCGCGGAGGAGGTGCTGCGCATCCGCGGCCTCCGCTCCGACCGTATCGAGGCGGAGCTGGGCCACCACTACGGCGGCGAGGTGGTGCACCGGGACAACCTGGCATTGCTGTGATCGCCCCGCTCGGGCCTCAGGGTGGACACGCCGGTTCGGGCCGCTTACGATGACGTTACTTGCACTAGATCACGGAGGCTAAATGGGCTCAGTCATCAAGAAGAGGCGCAAGAAGATCAGCAAGCACAAGCATCGCAAGATGCTGAAGAAGACTCGCTGGCAGCGGCGCCACAAGTAGCGCAGCTGCGCGTGTTGCCCCCGCCTCAAGGGGGCTGTAGACGAAGGGCGATAGAAGAAGGGGTAGACCTTGGCTGAGATGCGGCTTCTGGAAAAGCTGCTTGTCAACAACCCGCTGTACGCCTGGATGCAGCGGCGGGAGGTGGCGAACCTTCATCGCTTGGCGCCCTTGCCCGCAGGGCTCACCATAATGGATCTGGGCTGCGGCCGCGGCGTGGAGACGGCGCTCATCGCGGCCACGTTTCGGCCGGGCCGTCTGGTCGCGTTCGACCTGGACCGACGACAGGTGCTGGAGGCGGGCCGGCGGCTCTCCCATAACGGCGCGGCGGACGCCGCCCTGCTGATGGCGGATGCCTCTCGTCTACCGTTTGGCGATGAGCGGTTCGACGCCGCGGTGGAGATGGCGGTGATGCACCACGTCCCGGATTGGCGGGCCGCCCTGCGAGAGGTGGTGCGGGTGTTAAAGCCCGGCGGCAGCTTTCACTTCCTGGACATATCGAAGCGCAGGTACGGCATCGGCATGAAGCTGATGGGCCACGATATGCAGGCTCTGTTCACCATCGACGAGTTTCGGACGGCGTTAGAGGACGCCGGCATGACGTTGGAGCGGGGCATAGGCCGCCCCGTCACTCCGGTGTTCGACATGGTCGGCGTGGCGAGGAAGGCGGCGTGACCACCACGGCATCCGATATACAGGCGAAGGGCGCGGCGGCGCGGGAGGCGGCGCGAGCCCTGGCGCGGCTGTCCTCGGAGGTACGTAACCGCGCCCTGGAGGCTATCGCTGGCGAACTGCCGGCGCGCGAGTCGGACATTCTGGCCGCCAACGCTGAGGACATGGAGGCCGGCCGTCAGGCTGGGCTCTCGGAGACGGTGCTGGACCGGCTGCTGCTCAGCGGCGAGCGTCTGGAGGGGATCGCCGCCGACGTGCGCCAGGTGGCGATGCTGCCGGACCCTCTGGGCGAGATGTTCGACACACGCACCCTGGCGAACGGCCTCCAGGTGGGCCGCAAGCGCGTGCCCCTGGGGGTGATGGCGGCCGTCTACGAGAGCCGACCTAACGTCACGGTGGACATCGCGTCGCTCTGCCTGAAGTCGGGGAACGCCTGCATCCTGCGCGGCGGCAAGGAGGCGATCCACTCCAACATCGTCCTCGCCGGCGTGGTCCGTGAGGCGATCGCGGGCGCCGGCGTGCCCCGGGACGCCGTGCAGCTCATCGAGAACACAGACCGCGCCCTGCTGGGAGAGCTGCTGAAGATGCGGGAGGCGATCGATCTGCTGGTGCCGCGTGGCGGCGCGGAGCTGATCCAGTACGTGACGGAGAACGCATCGATGCCTGTGCTCACCGGCGGCACCGGCGTCTGCCACACATACGTGGACCGCGCCGCCGATCTCGACAAGGCCGTTCGTGTGGCCCACAACGCTAAGTGTCGCAAGTTCAGCATCTGCAACGCCCTGGACACGCTCCTGGTGCATCAGGACGTCGCCGAGGGGTTTCTCCCGGTGATGGGCCGTAGCTGGGCTGAGGCGGGGGTGGAGATGCGCTGCGATGAGCGGTCGCTGCGCATCCTCAAGGCGGCCGAGATAGCGGAGCTTTCCCTGAAGCCCGCAGCCGAGGATGACTTCGGCAAGGAGTTCCTGTCGCGGGTCGCCGCAGTGGGCATCGTCGATTCCCTGGACGAGGCGCTGGAGCACATCTATCGATTCGGCACCGGCCATTCGGACGCCATCATCACGGAGGATTACTCCGCCGCCATGCGGTTTCTGGATGAGGTGGATACCGCCGTGGTCTACGTCAACGCCAGCACTCAGTTCACGGACGGCGCCCAGTTCGGCCTGGGGGCGGAGATAATCGACTCCACGCAGAAGACGATTGCGCGCGGGCCGGTGGGCCTGCGGGAGATCACGACTTACAAATGGATCGTCCTGGGCAGCGGCCAGACGCGGCCGCTGTAGGCCTGATCAAGGACCAGGCGCTCGTGTTGCGCGTCATCTATTGCTTGTCCCGCCTGAAAGGGGGCCTGTGTGTCTGATTACGTGTTCGAACGGGAGTGCCGTACGCCCTACTCGGAGTGCTATATTCTCGGGTCCGGAGAGGAAGAGATCGGCCGCGTGGATATCCACTACACGCCCTCCATGGCCTACGCCACGCTCTGCGTGGGAGAGGACATGACGGAGGATGACATCCGCGAGCTGGTGGAGGAGATCGACGAGCGGCTGGTGCTGACGACGGACCCGTTTCGGGAGGACTTCGTGGTGACGGTGTGGGCGGGACGAGAGGCCGCCGTCTTCTCCGATGAGGATCTTGAGGACGATGATGAGGACGAGGAGATGGAGGGGAACGGCCGCCGTGAGGGGTAATCGCTAAGAGGCCGTATTACGACCGGTCTTCGAGCATGCGCTCAAGCGGGCCGCGGTAGCGTCCGTCGTCCGGCTCCAGGTGGATGGTGACGACAGCCCCCGGCAGCCGCTCGCCGATCTCGCGCTCTATCACATCGCACACGGCGTGCACCTCCTCCACTGTACGATGGGCGTCCACAATCAGGTGCATGTCGATGTGGCGTGTGGGGCCGGCCTTGCGGCTGCGCAGGCGATGGAAGCCGCGAATATCGTCCTGGTGGCTGGCGATAATGTCGTGGATGGTGCGCAGCTCGTGGTCGGGCAGGGCCACGTCCATGATCTCGGTCAGCGCTCCGCGTGCGAGGGTAACCGCGGTCCAGCCCATGTAGGCGGCGAGCCCCAAGGCGACGAGAGGGTCGAACAGCCGCTCGCCGGTGACGCCGACGATGGTTAGGCCGGCGATCACCGCTCCGGCCTGGACTACGTTGGTTTGGAGATGTGTGGCCTCCGAGGCGAGGGCTAGCGATTGGGCGCGCCGGGCCTCTCTGCGCATGTAGAAGGCGAGGATGATGTTAGCGGCCACGGAGACCAGCATCGGCGCCAGGGCCAGGCTGACGTTGATCTCAGGGCTTCCCTCAATCAGCCTTCGGGTGGCCTGGAATACGATGAAGCCGCCGCCCATGGCGACGACCGTGGCGGCCACTGAGGCGGAGATGCTCTCCACCTTGCCGTGGCCGTAGGGGTGTTCCTCGTTGGCGGGCCAGGCGGCGATGCGAATGCTGACCAATGCGGCGGTGCCCCCAACCAGGTCGGTGCCGCTGTCGATGGCGTCTGACAGCACGGCGATGCTGCCGCTGATAATGCCCAGCGTAAGCTTGAGGGCCAGCAGGCAGACGGTGACGCCCAGGGATATCGCTGCTATTCGTACGGGTGCTGTCATCTCACCTGGAGAGACGCGGGTGGGCCTCGTCCCGTTAGGCGCTCTTCCGGGATAACAGTTCGCGCGCCGCCTCCGCTATCGCCTGGGGCGTGAGGTGGAAGTGCTCCAGTAGCTCGTCCCAGCGGCCGCTAGTGCCGTAGCGGTCTTGCATGCCGAGGAAGGCGATCGGCACGGGCCTGTGGCGGGCGACGGTCTGAGCGACGAGGCTGCCCAGGCCGCCGTGTATCTGGTGGTCCTCGGCGGTGATGATCGCTCCGGTCTCGGTGGCGGCGGCGAGCATCGCTTCCGTGTCGGCGGGCTTGAGGGAGGCGGCGTTAAGCACGCGGCAGTTGACGCCTTCCCGGGCCAGCAGATCGGCGGCGTCCAGCGCGGCTTGGAGGAGCACACCTATGGCGATGACGGTGACATCAGAGCCGGTCCGGAGCATATCCCACTTGCCCAGCTCAAACCGGTGGCCGTTATCGTAGATGACGGGGACTTTGGGACGGGTGGTGCGGATGTAGAAGGGCCCGTCGTTGCTGGCCGCGGCCTCGATCGCCTGCTCCGCCTGGACCACGTCGGCGGGCACGACTACGCGGAAGTTGGGGAGCGACAGCATGAGGGAGAGGTCTTCCAGGGCCTGGGCGGAGGCGCCGTCCTCGCCGGTGACGATGCCGCTGTGGCTGGCTACCAGCTTCACGTTGAGGTTTGGCTGGGCCACGGCCATACGCACCTGATCGAAGCAGTGGCCGGGCATGAACACGGCGAAGCTGCTGGCGAAAGCGATCTTGCCGCAGGCAGCCAGGCCGGCGGCTACGCCGATCATGTTCTGCTCAGTGACGCCAACGGTGATGAAACGGTCAGGAAACTCCTTGCCGAACTTGATGGCGCTGGTGGAGACGCCCAGGTCCGCATCCACCACGACGATGTCCAGACCTTCCTGGGCCAGCTTGACAAGCGTTGGCCCTAGAGCTTCGCGGGTGGCGGCTGTACGGACCTCCTTGACCATCAGTCCGCCAGCTCCTTCAGCGCCTGCTCCAGCTGCTCCTTGGTAGCGGCCTTGCCGTGGAAAGCGGGGTTGTTCTCCATGAAGCTTACGCCCTTGCCCTTAGTGGTCTGGCAGATGACGACGCTGGGCTGTCCTTTGTGCTGTTTGGCCTTCTCCAGCGCGTCGATGATCTCCGTGAATTCGTGCCCGTTCACTTCCTGGGCGTTCCAGCCAAAAGCGCGCCAGCGGTCTGCGAGGGGCTGAAGGGAGAGGATGTTCACGGTGTGCCCTTCGTCACCTACCCAGCCGCCGGGCCGCTGACGGTGACCATCGCGCTGCGCGAAATGGGTGTAGTCGGAGAAGCCGTCGTTCTGGATGTGGTTGTAGTCCACGATGGCGGTGAGGGTGTCGACCCGGTGGTGGGAGGCGGCGGCCGCGGCCTCCCAGGTCTGGCCCTCGTTGCAGTCGCCGTCGCTAAGCAGGCAGTAGACGCGGTAGTCAAGCTTGTCCATGCGGCCGGCCAGCGCCAGGCCCAGGCTGAACGAGAGGCCCATCCCCAGGGCGCCGGCGGACATCTCTACTCCGGGCGGCAAGCCCATTATGTTGTGGCCCTGGAGACGGCTGCCCAGCTTGCGGAAGGTCATCAGCTCTTCGGTCGGGAAGTAGCCGGCCTCCGCCAGCACGGAGTACATCGCGGGCGAGGCGTGGCCCTTGCTCATAATGAAGCGGTCGCGCTCCGGCCAGGCGGGTTTCTTGGGGTCGTGTCGGAGGAGGCGGAAGTAGAGCGCGGTGAGGATGTCGGTGCTGGAGAGGGAGCCGCCGGGGTGACCGGAGTTGGCCTCGGTGGTCATACGGACGATGTGCCTGCGTATGCGCCGGGCCGTCTTTTCCAGCTCCGGGACGCTGGCGCCGCTGATGGATGCCAAAGACGAGCCTTCCTTTCAGATAGAAGGGCTAACACACATTATAAGAACCGCTCTCTATGCCACGCAACCGGGGCGCCTGCTATCATGCCTCTCGTGGTAATCGACTTTCACACTCATATCTTTCCGCCGCAGGTGCGGGAGAAGCGAGAGGAGTACCTTCGGCGCGACCCCACGTTCGCGGAGATGTACGGCAGTCCGCGGGCGAAGGTGGCCACGGCGGAGGAGCTGCGGCGCAGCATGGAGGAGGCGGGGGTGAGCGTGAGCGTGGCGTTGGGGTTCGCCTGGCGAGAGCACGATGATTGCGTCCGTCATAACGACTACCTGCTGGAGGTGGCGGCGAACAGCGGCGGCCACATCGTGCCCTTCTGCAACGTCAGCCCTCTCGCCGGTGAGGCGGCGGCGAAGGAGGTGGAGCGCTGCGCCCGCGGCGGGGCGCTCGGGCTGGGGGAGCTGCGTCCGGAGAGCCAGGGGTGGTCGCTGGACGGAGAGAGAGGGGATGCGCTGGCGGAGCTTGCGTCGCGTCACGGCCTCATCCTGCTGTTCCATGTGACGGAGCCGGTTGGTCACGAGTATCCGGGGAAGCGCGGGCTGAGGCTCGAATCGTTCTACCGGTTTGTGGAGCGCGTCGGGGACTTGTCGGTGGTTGGGGCGCATCTGGCGGGAGGGCTACCGCTGTACGCTTCTATGCCCTCGGGGCGAGAGGTGCTGTCGGGCGCGTACGCTGATACGGCGGCGCTGCGCTATCTTTACGAGCCTTCGGTGCTTCCCGGCGTGGTTCTGGCGGACTGGGGGCCGACCGTTTGCTGTTCGGCAGCGACTATCCGCTGGTGAAGCAGTCGACGGCGCTGGACGAGGTTCGCGCCAGCGGGCTGGATGACGCCGACTTGCGGTCTGTCCTGGGGGAGAGCGCTAGGCGCTTGCTTAGCCTGTGACGTTTAGGGGCTGCCGGCATGGCGTGTCGCTATAATGAGGTACGGGTGAGCATGTCTCTTGAGGCGGAGGGCCAGCAACTGCGCCTGTTTGTGGCGGTAGACCTTTCGGAAGAGGTGCGAGAGGAGTTGGGCCGCCTGCAGGACGATCTGAGGCGACGCGATCTCTCCAGCCTGAGGTGGGTGAGGCCGGGGGGTATACACCTCACGCTGAAGTTCCTGGGGGAGACGCCAGTCGAGAGGGTACCGGCTATAGGAGGGGCGCTGGCTGAGGTCGCAAACGGAGCGGCGCCCTTCCGCTTGGCGCTGGGGAAGCTGGGGACGTTCGGCAACCGGCGCGGCCCGCGCGTGCTCTGGCTGGACATCGCGGGCGAGGCGCAGCGCCTCGAGGAGTTGCAGGCGATGGTGGAGAGGGCGTTGATAGAAGCGGGGTTTCCGCCTGAGGAGCGTGAGTACTCGCCACACCTTACGCTGGCGCGAGTACCTCAGCCTCCGCGGCCCGGGATGGCTGAGCGCGTATCGCGGGCGCTGGACGCGGTCGTAGCGCCGAAAGCGGAGTTCGAGGTGAGGGAGGTCCTGCTTATGCGCAGCACCTTGCAACCCGGCGGCGCCGTATACGAGCGTCTGGCTGGGTTCCCGCTGGCGTAGAATAGATGGCCGTGGAAGAGAGCGCCGCGCAGAAACAGCTAGAGGAGGGGCCGCCGGCCGGCGCACGCAGGCGTCTGTTTCGCCTGCGCTATCTGGGGCCCAAGGCGGGGCTGGCGCTGGTGCTGTGGCGGGTTGAGGCCTACGCGGCGACGCCCCTGGCGCTGCTTCTGATCGCTACTCTGGGACGCTGGCCCGGCGCCCTGGTGATGGGCTCTGTGATGGCGGCCTTCGCCGCGGTTTTCCTCTACCTTCTGGAGGACGATCCTGTCCTGGACGATGTGCGCGGGTGGGCCGGCCGCCGTCGTATAGGGCGCGCGCTGGAGCGGCTGGCGGATCGCGACGATGGGGTGGGGAAGGCGCGCAGAGCGGTAGCGCTGGTGCCCGGCGTCATGGTCCTGGGGCCGTTCTGGCGGGCGGTGGCGTTTCACCTGTTCCGGATGCGGCGCTGGGCGGCGTACGTACTCTCCGTGGGCGGCAGCTTTCCCCATGCTCTCCTGTGGACGGGGCTCATCCTGGGCGGCATCTGGGAGGGGTTTGTCTGGCCCTGGATCAAGGGGCTCTAGCGGGCACCGAACTCCTGGGTGCACCAGCGATAGTCGCCGACGACGTAGCAGCCGACGCCAATCTCGGTAGCCTGTTCGCTCAGGATGATGGCGAGATGAGCGGGGCTGGCGGTCCACGCCTGAATGATGCTGGTTGGGGCTTCCGCGTAGAAGCCACGGTAGAGGTTCTCACCCAGATAACTCCAGCCGGTGTAGCCCGCGGCTGTGGCGCGCGAGGCGAGCGTAGAGCCGTCCGGCCCTTCGTGGGCGAACCAGTCGTTGGTCGCCATGGTCTCGGCGTAGGCTTGAGCGGCGGCGGCAAGGGCGCTGTTGGCCGCCAACGGCGGTAGGCTGTACTGAGCGCGCAGATCGTTGGTGAGGGTGAGTATGGCTGCAGCCGCTACGCCGTCAGCGTATTGCTGGGGTGGTAGTGGCGGCGGTGGGGTAGGCGGTGGTGGTGGTAATGCCGTACAGAACATGGTTCAACAACAAATTTCTGGGGTCAAATTTATCTGTGCAAATACAGATAAACAAGCGCTTGATCGTATGTCTGCACCAAATAAAGTGCAGTTAGGTGAACAAAGTACACGTGGTCTAGGTGCAGGTGCTAAACCTGAAATTGGTCGTGCTGCGGCTGAAGAAACACGTGATGCGATTCGTCAACACCTTGAAGGCACAGATATGGTTTTCGTCACCGCAGGTATGGGCGGTGGTACAGGAACAGGTGGTGCGCCAGTCGTTGCTGAGATTGCTAAGGAAATGGGCATTCTGACCGTAGGCGTGGTGACTACACCGTTTCGTTTTGAAGGTCGTCGTCGTGTCAAATCGGCTGAACAAGGTATTGAAGAGCTTGAAAAACATGTTGACTCGCTAATCATTATTCCAAACTCACGCTTACTCGATGTCTATGGCGACATCTCAATGCATGATGCGTATAAAAAAGCAGATGATGTCTTGCTCAATGCAGTACGCAGTATCTTTGATTTGGTGGTCAATCCTGGTCTCATCAACCTTGACTTTGCAGATTTAAAAACAGCCATGAGCACCCGTGGTTACGCCATGATGGGTACAGGTATTGGTCGTGGTGAAAAGCGTGCTGAACAAGCTGCTGAAATGGCGATCCGCAGTCCGCTATTGGATAAAGTCAATATTCGTGATGCTAAAGGCGTGTTATTAAATATCACTGGTGGTGAAGATTTATCACTGCGTGAAGCTGAAACAATTGCAGATTTTGTCGCTGAAATCGTCGATGAAGATGAAGTTGAATTTTTCTACGGCACAGCGATCGATCCAGATGTCCGTGACGAAATTCGTGTCACTGTGGTTGCTACTGGTTTAACACGTAATAATGATGACATTTCATCAACGCCAAAATCAACTACACAACAACGCTCAAATCAACCTGCTCAAAGCACAACTGATGAAGAAGACGTTCCTGCAATCAGTCGTCAAGCACAGAGTAATCCTGCTGCTAACAATGATCATGTAGCATCAACCCAACAAAATACCGGTTCACCACGTCCA
>JADFRV010000135.1 GCA_022561095.1 Chloroflexota bacterium
TCACCATCCTCATCGGCGCCTTCACCCTGCTTCAGGTGCTCCTCATCGGCGGCGCCTCAGGGCTCTACATGTACCTGACCCGGTCCGACGAGCAGGAGGAACAGCCCCCTCGCCACCTGCCGGTCCCCCGGCCCCTGGAGCCGCGGCCGCGCATCCCGCCCCCGCGACCCCGCCACCTCACGCACTAGACCGGACGAAGCCTTGTAGCTTCAACCTCGTAGCCGCAGACCTTTAGGTCTGCCGCCAGAGTAGTGCTCGGCCCCTGGAAGGTCCCTTCGATCAGTTCACGCTGCCGCAGGCGCAGTTGCCGCCGGCGCAGCCCGCGCAACCGCCGGTCCCGGCCAGAGCCTCGCTCGTTTCGCCCTCACCTTGAGCGAACGCGGCGAACGTAGACAGCACCCGCTCGCCGCCTTCGTGGCCGTTGGGGCAGGCGGCAGGGTCGTCCATTCGCGCCATAGGGCGGAGCAGCTCGAACCGCCCCTCACAGCGCCGGCAGTAGTATTCGTACAGAGGCATCTCTATCTAACGATGCTAATCTCGACCAGCGCCGCCGTCAACCATCGCTAGGAGGTGGACGTAAGCGCCGCGCCTGCTACAATCGTATCTCCTGGTATCTTTCGCATCCGCGTTGCACTTGCGTCAGGAAGAGGAGCCAGCCCGTAGTGTCCGATTACACCATCCGCGACGCCCGGCCCGAGGACTTCGACACCATCATCCGCCTGTGGGAGTCCATCGACAGGCACACCAGCCTGCCCGACCGCCGCGAGTACCTGGAGACGTTCCACGCCTTCTCGCCCGACCTGTTCCTCGTCGCGGAGGCCGAGGGCCGTATCGTGGGGACGGTCATCGGCGGCTGGGACGGCTGGCGCGCTAACATAGCGCGGCTGTCCACCCACCCGCGGGCGCGCCGAAAGGGTGTCGCCATGGCGCTGGTGCGGGAGCTGGAGCGCCGCCTTCAGGCCAAGGGCGCCCGCCGCGTCTACGCCCTGGTAGACCGCCGCAGCCCGCCCGCCGAGCCGTTCTGGCAGTCCGCCGGCTACGCCGTCAACGACCAGATCGCACAGTACTCCCGCAACTTCGAGGAGGAAGGAGAGTGAGCGATGGACGCGGAAGCCATAGCGGCGATGCTGTGCGAAGATCGCGCCCAGTGGGAGGCGCTCACCGCCGTTCTTGACGCACACACCGAGCGGAGCCTTCATGATCCAAGCTCGCCGCTGTGGACGAGCCGTGACGTCTACGCTCACCTCACGCGCTGGATAGAGCGCTCGACGTCCGAGCTCGGGATGCGGCTTGAGGGCGGCACGCTGCAGCCGCTAGAGGGCACCGACGACGAGATAAACGCCCGCTGGCAGCAGGAAGATAGCGGACTGAGCCTCGATGAGGCGCGGGAACGTGGTCAGCAAGCGTTCGAGCTACGCCTACGGGCGATAGAGGGGGTTCCAACCGCTCGTTGGGACAAGATGCTTGAGGCCATCGCCCGTGCTGACGGAGCGGAGCACTACGCGGGCCACCGGAGCTACATCTCTGCGACGTAGCGGCGACCCTGCGGCGCTTATTCCAAGTAGTCCTTCAGCTTCTTGCTGCGGCTGGGGTGCCGCAGCTTCCGCAGCGCCTTCGCCTCTATCTGGCGGATGCGCTCCCGCGTCACGTTGAACTCCCGCCCCACCTCTTCCAGCGTCCGGCTCCGCCCGTCCTCCAGACCGAACCGCAGCACCAGCACCTTCTGCTCTCGCGGCGTCAGCGAGCTCAGTACGTCTCGCACCTGCTCCTTCAGCAGCTGGTGCGAGGCCGCCTCCGCCGGCGCCATCGACCCCTGGTCCTCGATGAAGTCCCCTAGGTGCGAGTCCTCCTCCTCACCTATCGGCGTCTCCAGCGATACCGGCTCCTGCGACACCTTGATGATCTCCCGCACCTTGTCCGACTGGATCTCCATCCCCTTGCCGATCTCTTCGCTCGTCGGCTCACGCCCATACTCCTGCACCAGCCGCCGGCTGATTCGTACCAGCTTGTTGATCGTCTCCACCATGTGGACCGGGATGCGGATAGTGCGCGCCTGGTCGGCGATGGCGCGCGTAATCGCCTGGCGGATCCACCACGTCGCGTAGGTGCTGAACTTGTAGCCCTTACGGTAGTCGAACTTCTCCACCGCCCGGATGAGGCCGATGTTCCCCTCCTGGATCAGGTCCAGGAGCGACATCCCGCGGCCGATGTACTTCTTGGCGACGCTCACCACGAGGCGCAGGTTCGCCTCGGTCAACCGCTTCTCGGCGCGGAACCCCTCCTCCTTCAGACGCTGAAAATGCGATCGGATCATCTCATCCTCAGAGGCAAGCTTGTCCGCCAGCCACTCCGGGGGTGGCAGCAGGTTCTTGTCCCCGCCGGCCGCCTCCGCCGCCAGAGCCATCAGCCCCGGCGATAGGATGTGCGTGATGATCGATATCTGTACCAGATGCTGGCGCGCCACTATTTCGTCACCCTTGAGCCGCCGGGCCAGCTTCAGAAGCATCTCCTCATCCGCCACCGCGTCCACCAGGTCTCGGAACCGGTCATCGCTGATCAGCTCCGTCAGCGACAGCTTCTGCAGCTTGAGGTCTCTCGTCACGAAGCGCAGCGATTTAGAGATCTCATCCAGGTGGGTGAGGAGACCTGCCAGCACGTCCACTCCGCGCGCCCTCCGGCCGGTCGCCTCGAAGAACGCATTCTCGATTCGCTGGATCCGGTCGCCCTCCTCCATGTAGCGTGCCAGCACCTTCTCGTCCGCAGCGGTGAGGAGACGTACCTTACCGATCTCGCGGAGGTACATCCGGACCGGGTCGTCGATCCCTTCCTCCAGCTCGGCTCTGGCTGCCTCACGCTCAACCTCCTCCATCTTCTCGCCCGTAGGCTCGCCCCACTCCCTTAGCTCTATCGCTGTGCGGGAAGCGATGCGAGGGGACGCGACCGTTTCATCCCCGCTCTCGTCCGTAGCCGCGGGCGCTCCGCCACTGCCGCCTTTGCCCAGCTCCTCCACGGTATCCTCTTCGCTATCGGCGTCGTCTACAGCATCCTCGAGGAGATCGTCTGCAAGACGATCCCTCTTGCGCTCGCGGTTGAGCAACTCTCGCTTGTCTGCGAACTCTTTAGCCATTGACTATCGTTTCGGCGGCCTCGCCGCTCCCTTCCTTCTTTTCTCTTCCATCTAACTCTTTAGCATGCAATTTCAGGCCGGTCTCCAACTCTCTGCGCTGCAAGCTGACCGCCTCCTTCACCGTCTCGTCCTCCACTGCGACATCGGCCGCGGCCGCCTCCGCCAGAGTTGAGGCTCCCAGCTCTTCCTCCGTCTCCGCCAGCAGCGATTCGATCTCCCGTCGTTCGGCCTCGATCTGGCGACGCTCCAGACGGCCGCGGCAGTCCGCTAGCGCGTCCTCGGCCTGCTTGGCGGAGAACTCCGGTAGCCTCCAAATTACTAGACGCTCAAAGTGCCCCTTCAGTTCCTCCGGCAGCGCCTCCTTAACCGTATCTGACTCTGGCGACTGTTTCCAGGCGTTGAGTACCTCACGGTTGGCGCTCTCCCAGAGGAGCTCCTCAGGGACCCCCAGACCTGCCTCTCGCAGATGAGGATGGCGCAGCAGCAGCGCCAGGAGGAACCCCTCCGGCCCCCTGCTAACCCGCGTATCTTGTAACGAAGGGTTCCCCTCCAGAGGTTCGGGCGCTCGCCTCGTCCTGCGCCGGCCGCCCACCAGGCGCGATAGCTCCTCCTCCTTCACCAGCGATAGCCGTGACAACCGCTGCAGGTAGTGGGCCCGCACAACGGCGTCTTTTATCGGCTCCAGCAGCGGTAGGAGCTCCTGCACCGCCTCCGACCTTCCTCGTGGCGTCGACAGGTCGTGCCTCGATCCCGCCGCTTGGAAGCGGTAGTCCAGCACCGGCAGCGCCGATGTGATTAGCTCTCGCCAGGCGTCTGAGTCGGTGCGGATCACGTCGTCGGGGTCGTGGCCCTCAGGCAGCATCGCCACCTTCAGATCAACCGATGTCGCATCCTGGTAACGGACCAACCCCTGCCAGGTTACGACAGGCACCGTCTCCCGGTCCTCGCTCTGCCTGAGCGCCTCCTCAACCACCTCATGCCCCCGTAGCGCCGCCTCGCTGCCGGCGGTGTCCGCGTCCAGCGCCAGCACGATGCTCCGCGTCTGGCGCTTCAGCAGGCGCACCTGCCGCTCCGTCAGCGACGTTCCCATCGTTGCCACCACGTTGTCGAACCCCCGCTGATGAGCGGCGATAACGTCCATGTATCCCTCTACGATTACGGCCTGGCCCTCCCGGCGGATGCCGTCCTGCGCCCGCTCCAAGGCGTATAGCATGCCACCCTTGTCAAATAGCGCCGTCTGCGCCGTGTTCAGGTACTTCGGTACGCTCTCGTCCAGCGCCCGCGCCCCAAACCCGGTGAAGCGGCCGCGCACATCCCGGATCGGGAACATCAGCCGGCCCCGGAACCGGTCGTGCAGCCCCCTCTCCCCTTCGACGAGGAGCCCGGCCGCCAGCAGCTCGGCGTCTGAGTAGCCGCGCTCCCGCAGGTGCTCGCGTGTCGCCTCCCAGGACGGCGGGCTGTAACCCAGAAGGAACGCCTCCGCGGTGGGTCCGTCGATGCCTCGCTTCTGGACGTACCCCCATGCGCTCTTGCCTATGTCATCCTTGACCAGCAGCTCGTGATACCAGCGGGCGGCGGTCTCGTTGGCGGAATGCACGCGCTCCCGCTGTCGCTCCTCCTCCGGCCGGCGCCGGCGCTCCGGCAGGTCTACGCCCGCACGGGTGGCGAGCAGGCGCAGCGCCTCGGGGAACTCGACCCCTTCTCTGCGCATGACGAACGAGAAGACGTCGCCGCCGGTGCCGCAGGCGCCGAAGCAGTGCCAGCTCTGCCGCTCAGGGGAGACGATGAAGGAAGGCGTTTTTTCGCTATGGAAAGGACAGTTCGCCTTAAAGCTTCGCCCCGTACGCTTTAGCTGGACGTACTGGCCTACGACCTCGACTATATCAAGTCGCGCCTTGATCTCTTCAACTTCGTTCATAGCCCTGACGTCTGCCCTACCTCCGGGGAAGATACCGACTGGTCAGTACGCTGGGACGGCGCAGCATCTGAGGCCCGCCGGATCGGATGATACATTATCATACCTGTTGACGTCCATATTGTACAACAGCCATAACCTGAAAAAGTTACGCATCGATGTTAGCAAATGCGTTCCCAAAATAGTGGCGGATCGTGCCTATACTCCATGCCCCAGCCGCTCCGCTGTGGTCAGGGCGAACCCATCCGTCATCCCGGCGACGTAGTCCGCCACTCGCCGCCACGGCGGGTCCGATGCGATGACGAAATCGCTGTCGATCTCCTCCGGCCGCGAGAGGTAATGACGGAACAGGAATCTAACAACCTGTTTAGCCTGCTCCGCCTCCTCCCGCCGCCCCTCCCACAGATACACCCGCTGGAACATAAACTCACGCAGCACGTTCGCCGCCGCCAGCACCCCCTCGCTCATCCCGATACGCGGCCTTTCCGCTCCCCCTGTCCGCTTTGCGGACTCCCCCGATGAATCGGGGCTCGGAGAGCCTGCCTGCCCCGAGCTTGCCGAACGGGTCGTAGGGTCACCCTCACCCGTCGCCGACCATGAGTGCTCTACGATGTCCCTAACCAGCGTATCGATCCGTCTCGAGTTGCGGCTCCCCAGCGTCTCCGTCACCTCCCGCGGCAGCTCCTCCTCGCTAATGAGCCCGGCCCGTATCGCGTCGCCGATGTCGTGGTTGATGTAGGCCACCGCATCGGACAGCTTCACCACCTGACCCTCAAGCGTAGCGGGCGTGCCGTACCCCTCGGCCAGGATATCCTCTCGCACCTTGGAGCTGTTAACGATCGCGTCGCGCACCTCCCAGGTCAGATTCAGCCCCGTCTGGCCGCCGGGCCGGCGCGCCAGCTTCTCCACCACCCGCAGGCTCTGCTCCGCGTGTCGGAACCCCTCTGGCGCTGGGGCGGAGCCCCCTTCCCCGCCAAG
>JADFRV010000136.1 GCA_022561095.1 Chloroflexota bacterium
CCCGCGCTCGACGGCTCCCCGCAAGAGCTCGATTTCGAAAAGATCCCTCTTTTCGTCGATGGTCCCACACTTTTCGAGGACGAATTCTCCATAAAAAGAGGGATGAATATCTTCTCCACCAGTTCAGCCAAGGCGCGGGCGTCAGGCTCCTCAAACACCCGATTGTAATTAGGGTTTCCCGGGCCGCCAAACGTGGACTGGTCTGGCGGACGGAAGCCCAGGTCGTGGAGCATCTCACCCGCTTCGTCGGACACGGCCTGACTTCCCACCTCTCCCGTAAGCCCAGCCGAAGACGAGTCAGCGGCTAACTGCACGAAGCGCTCGTCCTTATCCTTATCCCCGAAGGTTATGAAGCCGTCTCCTGCCTCTAGGAGAGCGCGGAGTCCGGACTCGTACAGACTCAGTCTGTCGCCCCACGTTGACGCCCGCTTTCCCTCCAGTTTGCCTTGGTCGAGCTTCTGGCCCCGAGCAGTCGATCCAGAAAGCCCATGGCATGACCCCTTTCATCACGCTAGACCCCCGCGCCGCCCCCGCGATTGCGCGCCTGGGCTAGGCGGGTGTCAACGGGCGCCAGCCTAAAGCCGTGCGAGGAAGAACGGCCTTCCTTGCCGCTAGCGTTTGAATTCCATGAAAATAATCTCCATCGGCCGGTCGCTCAGATTTTCAGGCAAATGTTCTGTTTCTGGGAACGGGACAAAGTCCCCGGCCTTGCCTTGTATCTCCTCAGTGCTCCCATCCGGGAACGTAAACCGCCCATGGACATCCGTTAGAAAAACGCCCAAGCTGCGCGGGTGCCCATGCATCGCAGATTTCTCGCCTGGGCCGTACTTGATTCGAAGCACCCTTACCTGGTCATCCTCAAATTCCACTTTGTAATGCTTCGGATCAGCTGTGACGGCGTCCTGTGGCATCCTGACCTCCCGTTCTTGAATGAACGCAACCTTTTAGTGGCCTGCATTATAGTCAAACTGAGGGCAGTGTCAAGGACGCGGATTGGCGGGCGAAGCTCCCAATGTCGCCATGCGTTGCCACCCGCCGCAGCGATTGTGCGCCTGGGCTGGGCGGGTGTCAACGGGGCCTAGCCCGCTTCCCGCCACCTCACCTCGTACAGCCGTACGGGGTCTTCAAAGCCGCGCAGCTCGGTCTCGCCCAGGTCAGCGAACATGAACTGTTTCCCCGCCGCCAGCTCCCTAACGACGATGGGGGCGAGAATCTGACCTGCCTCAGCGTGGGCGCAGATCCGTGCCGCCAGGTTCACCGCCGTCCCGAACAGGTCATCGTCCTCCGCTATGGGTTCCCCAGCGTTCAGCCCAACCCTCACCTTGATGGGCTCCTCCGCCGACTCGTTGTGCTCGGCGAACGCCCTCTGCATGGCGATGGCGCACTCCAGGGCCTTGGTGGCTGAGGAGAACGAGGCCATGAAGCCGTCGCCCATGGTCTTCACCTCTGAGCCGCCGTGAGCCTTCAGCGCCTCCCGCACCATGCGCTCGTGCTGTCGTAGCAGGTCCCGTGCCTTGGCGTCACCTAGGCGTTGGGTCAGCGCGGTGGAGCCCTCAACGTCGGTGAAGAGGATGGTGCGGAAGACCTGGCGCGTCGGCGACGAGTGGTGACGGCCGTCTCGCGGCTGTATTACCGGCTGCTACTGGAGGATGAGCGGACGGTCACGCTGCCCGAGGAGTTCATGACCGGCCGGTGGTGGAAGCAGGGGTATTAGTCAGGCTAGTCGCAACAGGGATCGGCAGCTGCCTCCGCCGCCTCCTTCGCAGCTTCGGCGGCGTCCGCCGCTGCATTCGCGTCCACCTCTGCCGCCTCCGCCGCGGCGTCCGCCGCCTCCCTCGCCTCTTCGTCGTGCTCCCCCTGATCCGGGTCCCCAGCAGGGTGATTAGCAACAGCTACCGGCGTGTCCCCCCAGGGCGCGTCTCCCAGCGGAGCCGCGAAAATCATCAGCGACAGCATGAAGATCGCCGCAGCCAGAACTAGCAGCATCTTTTTCATTTCTAACCCTCCCTATGCTTTGGACTGAGCCTTATGTAATGTAGATGGGAGTTTAACCTTCACTGAATTATTTGTCAAGCAGTTTGGCGAAAAGTTCATCGCCGAATTCGCCTTGTCGCGAGGCGACGTAGTCAGAGGCCCGGGCAAAAGAGCTCCACAGAATGAGGTGGGAGACCCGCTCCGGGTGGTGGACCGCGTAGGCGATAGCCACTGGCCCCATGTGGGCGACGCCCATGAGCGTGAATCTTTCGAGCCCCAGGCTATCAACTACCGCCTCCAGGTCTAGCACATAGGCATCGAGCGAACGATCCACCACGTCTCGGTCGGAGAGCCCGTGCCCCCTGCTCTCGTATCGCACGACCCTCCTCTCCCGGGCCAGGCGCTCGAACCAGCGGCGAAACTCAGGGTACTGCCACTCCAGCTGTATGTGGCCTGATCATTGTTCCCCATGGCATGTTCACAAGCGGCATCCCTCCCCGTAGGTGGTGAACGCGATGTCCACCCCGTCCTTGGTCTTGGCGTACTGGATGCGCGGCTCCATGGCGGGGATATTGTACGCCTCTGGACTATCCCTGTCTCGGTGTCACTGGATGGCTCGCACCATCAGCTGGCGCTGGCTGCGGTAGCGATACCCTTTTTAGAAACAGGGCCGTATTTTGAGAGAAGCCTTTTCGTAACGTGCCGCGTCTGCCAGCTAATGCCTAAGACTATCTCAGAGGAACGCCGTCGTGGAACCCGTCGCGGGATAGGCCCCATTGTCACTGCAAAGGGTAACAGCCACCTAAGCCCGCCGACGGTAGAGCAGATAACTATCCGGTATCCGCTCCTATTCCGTATCTAGAACCTTAACTTAGTGGCCTTAGAGCGGATAACTGTACGAATTTAGGTCCCTGGCGCACTAGAATAAGGCGCGGCTTTCGAGGCGCGGCGACACTAGGCGAGGACATCGTTAGGGGGCTTCACTATTCTTCTTTTAAGAGCGTTGTCTCTGTTGGAGATAACACCCTTACCCTACCTACCGGGGCAGAACACGGCATCTGCGCCGTCAGCCCATCGTCCCTACATCACGGCCGCTAGTCCTTTGGAACCTCTCGCGCCTCGCCCTCGATAGTCTCTAGATCGTCCCCCTCGGAATAAAAGTTGAATTGTACGTTCATCATCGCCCCGCCACCTTTAGGGCTAACGGTTTCCATCACGCTCTTGAGGCCGTCCTTAGCGATGCCGTAGGGGACCATCGCCTGAGTATGGGAGACGATGTACTTGCCGTTCTCATCCCTAGCTTCCGCCGCTTCCAGGGCACGGTGAGCCCAAGCTTCATAGACTTGGCCGGCCAGGGTTTCCCACTCGCGCCGCTTCTCCGGTTGTAGCTTGGCGAAGGCTTCCGCGTTGCGCTGTGCCCAGTTGTGGACGGTATGCACGTCAGGCTGTCTACCGAATCGGTCACCGACGGCCTTGCAAGCCTGGCGGATGGAGCCGCCCTGCACGATGACCGACAGCGCCAGGGTTACGGCGTCATCAGGATAGGGCGGCCTCTTAGCGGGATAGGAGCCGCTCTCACTCTTACCGTTGTCGTTCACGCGCTCATTATAGCAGGAAGTTACACGGTTGCGTGTAGGGCCATTTCGTCATGGGCATGGGCTGGGCGTATGCGTGAAGTTCCCTGGGCATCACGGTGCCACCAGCCCGTCCGCGTTCGCTGCGGGCGTGGCGATGTCCATGCCCAGTTGCTCGGATTGGGGCTCTGTATCGGCTGGAGGATGGGCGCCAGAAGATTCCTGCCAATCGCTCACCACTACGGTATTAGTGGTGGCGGCAAGTATTTTATATCTATATGGGAGGGCTTTCGTGCTACTGCCCTCCCGCATGCAGCGGTTGTCGTCGGCCAACCTATTGTAGTGTCGCTGCAGGGTACGCGGGGCCAGTTTCAAGTCCGCGTCGGCCTTGATCTGCTCCGGGGTGCGGGGCTCTACAGAGAGCGCCTCCAGCAGCATCGTGTCCGTCTCTTGCTCCCTGACGGTAGCGCTATCGCCCAGGTGCACGTACTCACCGTCTTCCAGCGCGATGACGACCTCCTCAGGCGTGGCGTCGTAACGGGAGAAGGACTTGACGGTTCGCTGATTGGATTGCCCTTTGCGGCGCCGCATGATAAGCGCCACGTCTACATAGGCGAAAATATCGCCCGATCCGCGTATCTCCTCACCGTCGCCGCTTCCTGGGGACTTCCGGAGGTGGTAGAGGAGGAAGACGCCGGCCTTTGTCTCGCGGGCCAGGGCCATGATTCCTTCCATCGCCATCCCTACCTTGCTAGCGTCATTCTCGTTGTCGAGCACCCAGAAGCGGGGCAGCGTGTCCACGATGATGAGCCCAATGCGCTTCTCTACGACGAATGAGGCGATGGCGGGGATGGCGTCGGCTCTCAGCGGGCCACAGTGGATGTAGACGTCTCCCCCTAGCCCTAGAGCCCGTGCCCGGTTGGCCGCGTCCTGGCGCCGTTCCTCAACCGCCAGGATCAGCACTGGGCTCTTGGCCGCTGGCTGCCCGAGGAAGGGCCTCCCTTCGGAGACGGCGCCGGCCAGGTGGTAGGCTAGCGTTGACTTCCCCGTCTTCGGCGGGGCGCAGAAGAGCACCAACCCTCCCTGAGGGACGTAACCGCCCCACACCCACGCTGTATCGTCCGACTCGGAGGTGGCTAGGATGTCGGCGCCTATAGGGCAAAATGCTTGCCGCCGAGGTGAGACATGGAGGTTGGAGGTGGCGGCAAGCATATCTTTGGGCTTGTGGCCGTTTCTCGCTGGCGCGGTTGAGTCAACCGGCAGCCTGCAACCACGGCAGTAGTACGAGCCGTCAGGCATCACCTTGATGGGTCCCCTGCAGCTGACGCATAGGAGGGCGTTCATGGCCTGCGATCCTCCTCTGCCGGCGGAAGAGGTGGGGCTACCCGGCTAATGGAGATGCGCCTGCAGCGCTGGCAGATGGTGTGCCGAGGAGACAACGGACAGCACGGTGAGGCGCTGGGGTAGCCGCAACTTGGGCACGTCTCGCGGGTCGCCTCTGGGAAGCCAGGCAGGGCTCTCATTGTGCCACCTGCTTCCCCTGCTGGGTGCGCCGTCGCCGAGCCTGGGCGCTCTTCAGCGATAACCTAGCGAAGTAGAGCTTCTTTGCGGCCGCTGCTCTCCGCTGGCGCTCGGCAGACGGTAGCAGGCTGTCGGGGTCTACTTCCCTCTCGAACCTGTTAAGGAAGGAGGCTCTGGCCTTAGCAGTGTATGCACGCGAGTTTCGCTGTGCGGCTAGAGCCAAGCCCCCGATGCGTGCGCGCAGCCGCGCTTCGGGAGACATAACAAACGCCATTGGACGCTCCTATCGTCCAATGGCGCACCATCGGCTTTTCTCTCCCGCGAGCTCAGTCGGACTTCAACCGCCGAGCGTTCGGGCCCTCATTGCCCCGATTGTAGCAAAGGGGCACAGCGCTGGCAACTAAGTTTGGCGCTTTAGCCTTAACCGACCTGGTCTGTCTTCCTGCCAACCCTCATACGGCAGTGGCAACCACCAGTCGGGAAACTCCCAGGTCCGTATCGTCCATCCTTTGTGACAGTTGGGGCAGTAGATTTGGAGGCGAAAGTACAGATCTCTTCTCAGCGGGACTCCCTGATCGCCAATTGGCGCGTTCTTAGGCGTCGAGCCGCCGGGGGCCCGGCGGCGTGGGGGATGGATACTGCCACGGCGGACTCGCTGGGGCAGCCCGTACCGGGCGCTATACTCACCGTCTTGGCGGCGAAAGAGGCGGATAATGCCAGGGGCCACCCGCAGCCAATGGTCGCCCTCGTTCATACCTTCGACGGAGGCGAGCAGCGCCTTGTCCTTGGGGCATTTGATCGCGCCGATGGCATCAGGGATCGGACCCACTAGAGCCGATCCCCTAGCCCCAGCCGCTTGTGCGCGGCCATCGCCCGCTCCGTGGCCGCCGATGCCCCGTAGCGTTGTAGCATTGACCGCGACCTCCATCCCGTGATTCTCA
>JADFRV010000137.1 GCA_022561095.1 Chloroflexota bacterium
CGACGCGCTCAGCTCCGTTGATGATGAACGTCCCCTGCTCCGTCATGAGCGGGAAGTCACCCATGAATATCTCCTGCTCTTTGACCTCGCCGGTCTCCTTGACCAGGAGTTGCACGTTCACTCTCAGCGGGGCCGCATAGGTGGCGTCACGCTCGCGGCACTCGGCCTCGTTGTACTTGGGTTCGCCAAAGCTGTAGTCGGTGAAGCGCATCTCCAGCCGGTTACCGGTGAAGTCCTGGATGGGGGAGATATCCTTCAGAAGATCGCCCAGGCCTTCGGATCTAAACGTCTTGTATGAGTCGAGCTGGATGTGGACGAGATGGGGCAGGGTGGCCACGTCTGGAATGCGAGAGTAAGACTTGCTAAGGGAGGGCACACCGAACTTGGCATTGAAGAAGCCTCTGTCTACGAGCATGCGAAAGCACTCCTCAAAAGAAAACTAGGTAAGCCTCTTGCGAACAGAAGACAACAGAAGACAGACGATACCTATCGACGTAGATCAGATGGGGATACAAATGATGGGGGACACAAACCGGCCATCGAATAGCTAGTGTAGCACCAGCCTTGAGAGATGTCAACATTGAGTATCCACCTGGTTTGGCTCAATCCGCAGCCGTCGCATCGGCGGCCACCGCTAGCCGCTGGCTGGATGGCGCCTGACCGCGCATGACGGCGGCGACGCCGGCGATGATGAGGGCGCAGCCCAGGACTGTGTTTACGCCTATCGATTCGTCCAGCACGGCCCAGCCCAGAAACAACCCTACGACGGGGATGATGTAGGTTACCAGAGAGCTGCGGACGCTGCCCACGTTGTCCACCAGCCACAGATAGATGATGATGGCTATCCCGGTCCCCAATACGCCCAGAGCCAGGAGGGAGAGCCAGGCCTCCACGCTCAGCGAGTAGTCCGGCGTGCCCCGTACTACCAGCATGATCGGCAGCACCAGCAACGTTCCCAGCACAAGCTGGCCCCCGGTCAGACCTACCGGGTCATCCTCCTTGAGCAGGCTGCGGGCGTAGACGGCGCCGGCGCCGTAGCAGGCGGCTGCGCCCACCACCGCCAGCTGGCTCAGGACGGCGGAGTCGCGGAGGTCGTATACGTCGCCGCTGGTGAGGACGATGACTCCCACGAAGCCGATTCCCAGGCCGGCTACGCGGGCCGGCGTGAGCTGCTCTTCGATGAGGAAGATGGCGGCGAACATCACCGTGAACAGTGGCATGCTGGAGTTCAGGACGGATGCGGTGCCGCTGTCGATATGCTCCTCCGCCCAGGCGATGAGGATGAACGGGATCACTATGCCAACTAACGCCCAGACCGCCACCTTGAACCAGAGGGCGGGTGGACGGCGAACGGGCGTCTTCCGCATCACCATCACCACGCCAACGGCCAGAGCGCCGAAGAACAAGCGCCCCTCCGTCACCTCCAGGGGCGACGTCTCATCCACGATCACCTTGATGAACAGGAACGAGGCGCCCCAGATGGCGCCCAGCGCCAGCAGGGCGAGTAGTGCCTTAGGTGTCACGTCAGATAGGGTTAGGGGGCTCCAGGATGCGGCCGGCGAGAACAGAAGTGTGTACGTTTATGGTATCTGAGCCCATCCTAACGGTCAATCGGGTAGTGGGTCATTTTGCCTCCAACAAGTTCACGATCTCCGCGTCGTCTACCGATGTTACAATTGGTGGACGGTCAGGTAGTGAGACCGCTTCTGGTTATGGATGAACGCGCAGGAGGCAACGCTATGACGCGAGCCGCCGCAGTGATTGTGGGCGGCTCATTGCTTTCACTCTTTGTGGGCGGCTCTCGAGAGTGGTTTGGCGATGGAGCGGAAGACGAGCCGGTGTTGATACTGCTAGTAGGAGTCATAATCGTAGTGACGCTGGCTTCTGCGTACTCTCTCCGCGCAAATGCGAGTGTGATCGAGGGAGTTCTCTTGGGCTCTTTATACGGCTCTTTAGCATGGGGGTTTCTCTTCTTGGGTGCGGGGGCCGGGTTTGACTTGTTTGCCATCGAAGCGGCGTTCGGGGCCGTGGGGGGAACGGTGTGCGGCGCTGTTGGCTGGGTCTTACGATTCGCTCTCGGGAGGCTAGCCGCCTCAAACTGACCCACTACCTGGGGAAACGGTTGTCACGGGCTGCGGAAGCGCTTACACTCGCATCGGTGATAGAGACACCTCATTATCAAGAGCTAAAGGTGTTCACGGGCAACGCCCATGAGGCGCTCGCCTGCGATATCTGCGAGTATCTTGAGAAACCGCTAGGCCAGTGCGAGGTGTTCGAGTTCAGCAACGAGAACATCTTCGTCCGTTTCCTGGAGAACATTCGCGCCCGCGACGTTTTTCTGGTCCAGCCCATCGCCTCTCCCGTGAATACGCGGCTGATGGAGCTGTTCGTTATGATAGACGCCGCCAAGCGGGCCTCGGCGGGCCGCATCACGGCGGTGGTCCCTTACTACGGCTACGGCCGCAGCGATAAGAAGGACCAGCCACGGGTGCCGATCACCGCCCGCCTGATCGCTAACTTTATCGAAACGGCGGGGGCGGACCGTCTGCTGACCGTCGATCTCCACGCCGGCCAGGTGCAGGGCTTCTTCAACATCCCGGTGGACGAATTGACCGCGCTCTCCTTGCTGGCCAGATACTTCCGTGACAAGAAACTCAGAGATCTCACCGTGGTGGCCACCGACGTGGGAGACGCTAAGAGGGCGGGCCACATGGCTGATCGGCTCGGCGTGCCTATCGCCATCGTCGAAAAGAAGCGAATCGGCAACCGGGACAGGGTGGAGGCGGTGAGCATCATCGGTGAGGTGGAGGGCAGGAACGCCCTGATAGTCGACGATGAGGTAGACACTGCCGCCACCCTGGTTGCCACGGCGGAGATGGTGCTGCGCAACGGCGCGAAAGAGGTATACGCCGCCGCCACGCACCCCATCCTCTCCGGACCGGCCGTGGAGCGGCTCGAACAGTCGCCCATCAAAGAGCTCGTGTTCACGGACACGATCCCTCTGTCGCCGGAGAAGCGGCTGCCAAAGTTCAAGATTCTCTCCGTGGCCCCCCTGCTGGGGGAGGCGATCCGGCGCATCCACACCGGCCAATCCGTGGGCGCCCTGTTCGACGAATAGCAGGCGGCCACAGACTGCCCCCTGCCCCTCGCCAAAGCTGCTATGATTGAAACGATGCCCTTCACGGGCACGTCGTACAGATAGAGTTGGAAGGTGTGTAGATAGCGGCATGGTCTTAGGCACGATCAAGAGGGCCCTCGGCGGCGACTACAACGAGAAGGAGCTGCGCAAGCTTCGGCCTATCGCCCTGCAGGTTAACGAGTGGACGGAGGAGATGGCCGACCTCTCTGACGCCGACATGCGGGCGAAGACCGACGAGTTCCGCGGCCGCCTCAGCGAGGGTGAGACGCTGGACGATATTCTGCCGGAGGCGTTCGCCCTGGTGCGGGAGGTCTCAGAGAGGCGCATCGGCCTGCGCCACTTCGACGTGCAGATACTGGGCGGTATCGTCCTTCATAAGGGCAAGATCTCTGAGATGAAGACCGGTGAGGGGAAGACCCTGGTGGCCACCCTGCCCCTCTACCTCAATGCGCTGGAAGGCAAGGGTGCCCATCTGATCACCGTGAACGACTACCTGGCCAAGCGCGACGCGCAGTGGATGGGGCCCATATACCACTCGTTGGGCCTCAGCGTGGGCGTCTTGCAGCACGACTCCGCCTACCTGTTCGACCCGGACGCCAATCTGGATAACCCCAGCCTGCGCTACCTCACTCCTGTCCCTCGGCGGGAAGCCTACCGGGCGGATATCACTTACGGAACCAACAACGAGTTCGGGTTCGATTACCTGCGTGACAACATGGTGGTTGACCTGTCCAGGACCTCCCAGCGCCCTGACACGCCGCAGCACTACGCCATAGTGGACGAGGTGGACAACATCCTCGTGGACGAGGCGCGCACGCCGTTGATCATCAGCGGCCCGGCGGAGGAGACGGAGGAGATATATCGCACCTTCTCCAAGATCGTGCCTCGGCTCTCGCCGGAGACGGACTTCGTGGTGGACGTCAAGCACCGCAGCGTCTCGTTGACCGATGACGGCGCCTCAAAGGTTGAGAAGGCTCTGGGTATCCGCAACCTCTACGACGCAGCGAACTTCCGCCTCACCCGTTTCCTGGATGCGGCGCTACGCGCTAGCCTCCTCTACCAGCGGGACCATCACTACGTGGTGAAGGACGGCGAGGTGATCATCGTGGACGAGTTCACCGGGCGTCTGATGCACGGGCGCCGCTGGTCGGACGGGCTGCACCAGGCGGTGGAGGCGCAGGAGGGGGTGCGCATCCAGCGCGAGAGCATAACCTACGCTACCATCACTCTCCAGAACTACTTCCGGATGTACGAGAAGCTCGCCGGCATGACCGGTACGGCCTGGACTGAGCGAGAGGAGTTCCACACCATCTACGGTCTGGACGTGCTCGTCGTCGACACTCACCGTCCCATGATCCGTGAGGACGAATCGGACATCATCTTCCGGTCAGATGACGGGAAATACCGGGCCGTGGTGGAGGAGATATCGGAGATGCACGCCGTGGGGCGTCCTACTCTCGTAGGCACCGTGTCCATTGAGAACTCTGAGAAGCTGGCGGAGGTCCTCAAGCGCCAGTCGAAATGTGAGATGGAGGAGTGCGGGGAGTATCACAAGGTCTGTCCCCTCAAGGAGCCCCAGGTCCTCAACGCCAAGCACCACGAACGTGAGGCCACCATCATCGCTCAGGCCGGTCGCTTCGGCGCCGTTACCATCGCCACCAACATGGCGGGCCGCGGCACCGACATCGTCCTCGGCGGCAACCCGGAGCTCTTGGCGGAGGAGCTGGCGCGTAAACGCAACGTCGACCTGGTGGCCGCGTCCCCTCAGGAGGCGCGTAAGATCCGCGACGAGGCGCGAGAGCGCTGGCAGACGGATCACGATAATGTGGTGCGGGTCTACCGGAAGCATGAGGTAGTGGTCGAGGTGGAGAACCCGAAGGGCCAGCTCTCACTTCAGGACGCCAAGAAGATCAAGCCGGACGCCGCCCTCGGCGACGTCATCTCCGTGGAGATCCCCGGCGGGCTCCACATTGTGGGTACGGAACGCCACGAGGCCAGGCGCATCGATAACCAGCTCCGTGGGCGCGCTGGGCGTCAGGGCGACCCCGGCAGCTCCCGCTTCTTTGTCTCGTTCGATGACGAGGTGATGCGCCGGTTCGTGCCTGACCGGATTGTCAGTGTTCTAGGACACATGGGGATGGATGAGGACACCCCTCTTGTGAGCGGTATGCTCTCCAACGCCATAGAGCAGGCCCAGACCAAGGTTGAGGGCTACAACTTCGATATCCGCAAGCACGTCGTCCAGTACGATGACGTGATGAACCGCCACCGCGCGCTGATCTACGCCGAGCGTCGGAAGATCCTGGAGGGCGCGGACATCCGCGCCAACGTGGTCGACATGATCACGGAGGAGGTAGAGTCGGCGTTCGCGGCGTTCGCTGTCGGTGAGCGGGCGGAGGAGTGGGATATGGGTGCACTCCTGGCCGAGCTGAGCACGATCGTACCCCTGCCCGCCCACTTCACAGAGCGCCATTTCTCTGAGATGGGTCAAGAGGAGATGATGGAGGAGGTGCTGACCTTCGTCGGCGAGGCTTACGAGGCGAAGGAGGAGGAGCTGGGCGAAGAGAAGATGCGCACCCTGGAGCGGCTGGTGATGCTGGGTACAATCGACCGGCTGTGGGTGTACCATCTAACGGCGCTGGACGAGATGCGCCAGGGCATAGGCTTGAGCGGCTACGGGGGCCGAGACCCGCTGGTGGAGTTCAAGCGGGAGGCCCACGACATGTGGGAGCAGCTGGCTGAACATATCCGGCGGAACGTAGTGCGGCGTATCTTCCACACCACGCTGGTGCCACAGGCGGCGGCGCCGCAGCCTCCGAGCGGGCAGATGCAGGAGAGCGGTCCCGCCAAGGA
>JADFRV010000138.1 GCA_022561095.1 Chloroflexota bacterium
TGGAGCGGGGTGCCTCCGTAGAGGTGATCACCGTGCCAACGAGGAGCGAAGAGCTCGACGAGTTGCTGAAGCCGTACTTGTGAGCAATAACCCAGGCCCGGCACGTCTCCCTTGCGCGCCGGGTCTGCCTGCGGACCATCAATCCGCATACATGCTAGTGGGCAATGCCCGAGCATCGTACAGTCACTCTGATTCCCGCTTCACCACTTGATCGACGAATGACCGGAGACAGACCCCCCACCCACTGCGCGGGCTCACGGGGTGGCGTCGTGAGGTCCGGCATCCACTTTCCCGCTCGGACGGATCGTTATCACGGCAGCGGCGGCCGAGGTCGTCGACCAGGCGGAAGTCGACGACGACGGCCTCCGTCGTCGTGCTCGCGGCGATTGGGGGGATCTCGACGACGAGGACCGCGACGAAGCGGATTGGATTGAAATCCACAACGGCGGCGCCACCCCGGTCGACATGACGGGCTGGTACCTGACGGACCGAGTCGATGATCTGACCAAGTGGCGGTTTCCCGGCGTCCTCATCGCACCCCACGGCTATCTGGTGGTGTTCGCCTCCGGCAAATCCGCCGACCAACTGCTGGCAATCTGCTCGGCCCACTTGGCCACCTATCCCAAGCTGCTGGTGACCCGGCTGGGGGCGGAAGCTCATGGGTTGCTGGAACAGGCTCTCCCCAGCGGCCATTACAACGCCACCGCCCGCACGCTCTCTTTCGGACTGGAGCAGGTGCAGCCCCGGGGACGGGTGCTGGTGATGTGCGCCGGGACTTCCGACCTGCCCGTGGCCGAGGAGGCGCTGGAGACGGCCCGTCTGATGGATTGCCGCGTCGAGCTGATCGCCGACGTGGGCGTGGCCGGTCTCCACCGGCTGCTGGATCAGGAGGAGCGGATCGCCGCCGCGCGAGCGAAGCTGGGCGAGCGATGCGTCATCCTCGGCCACCACTACCAGCGCGAGGACATCATCCAGTTCGCCGACCTCCGCGGCGACTCCTTCAAGCTCGCCCAGTGGGCCGCCGAGCGCCCGGAGGCCGAGTTCATCGTCTTCTGCGGCGTCCACTTCATGGCCGAGGCCGCCGACATCCTCTCCCAGCCCCACCAGAAGACCGTCCTCCCCAACATGTCCGCCGGCTGCTCCATGGCCGACATGGCCGACCCAGAGGACGTCTACGCCTGCTGGGATGAGCTGACCGAGGCCGGCATCACGGACGTCATCCCCATCACCTACATGAACTCCGCCGCCTCCCTCAAAGCCTTCTGCGGCAAAAACGGCGGCATCGTCTGCACCTCCTCCAACGCCCCCAACGTGATGGACTGGGCGTTTGAGCGAGGCAATCGCGTCCTCTTCTTCCCCGACCAGCACCTGGGCCGCAACACCGGCCTCAAGCGCGGCATCGCCCTGGAGCAGATGGCCGTCTGGGACTACACCCTCCCCTACGGCTCCCTGGGCGGTAACGCCCTGGAGCAGCTTGAGCGCTCCCGCGTCATCCTCTGGAAGGGCCACTGCTCCGTCCACAACCGATTCTCCGTCGAGCAGATCGAGAAGGCCCGGCGCGATCACCCCGGCATCACCGTCATCGTCCACCCCGAGTGCCGCATGGAGGTCGTCCAGGCCGCCGACGCCGACGGCTCCACCGCCTTCATCGCCAACACCATCACCGATGCCCCCGCCGGCGCCCAGTTCGCCGTCGGCACCGAGATCAACCTCGTCTCCCGCCTCGCCCGCGAGAACCCGGACAAGCTCGTGTTCTGCCTGGACCCCGTCGTCTGCCCCTGCTCCACCATGTACCGCATCCACCCCGCCTACCTCTGCTGGACCCTCGAGGAGCTCGCCGAAGGCCGCATCGTCAACCGCGTTGAGCTGGACGAGGAGACCCACCGCGACGCCCGCATCGCCCTGGAGCGCATGCTCGCCGTCAAGTGAACCCTGTAGCGGCGACGCTTGCCTCGCCCCTCGGAACCTAGAAAGGATCAACAATGACGTTCAGTGGCGCAGTCCACTCCATACACCTCGCTCCGGTCGCCAGCGAACCCACCATATCCGTAGAACAGGCGCACGCAGTCCCGGGGAAGGGGCTGGAGGGCGACCGCTACTACAACCCAGAGGGCGGCGCCGCTGAAGACCACGACCCTGGTCGCGAGTTGACGCTAATCGAGATCGAGACCATCGAGGCGCTACAGCGGGAGGTCAAGCTGGAGATCAGGCCCGGCGATGCCCGCCGCCAGATCGTCACCCGCGGCGTACCCCTCAACCACCTCGTGGGCCAGGAGTTCACCGTAGGCAAGGTCGCCGTACGCGGCATCCGTCTCAATGAGCCCTGCGCCCACCTTGCCAGCCTCACAGACAAGAAGATCCTCCCCGCCCTCGTTCACCGCGGCGGCCTCCGCGCCCAGATCCTCACCGAAGGCGTCATCCGCCCCGGAGATGAGATACGACCGAGATAGCGGTCACGTAGACCGAACCGATAGAACGACTCGATGCCCCACTTTTGCGGCGACCTTCAGATCACCATCTGCCGGGGAGTGCAGAGGGGCAAAGCCCCTTTGCCAGGGGTTTCAGGGGGTGTCCCCCTGAACAATTCCAAAACTAATAGCCCCGGGGTGGGCGGGAGGGCCGCACTCACGCCCCGTTATCAGCCAGGTGTGGGAACAGTACATAGATGACCTCCTCATACGACTACATCATCGTCGGCTCCGGCATCGCCGGCCTCTACGCCGCCCTCCTCGCCCGCGAGCACGGCTCCGTCCTCGTCCTCACCAAAGGCTCCATTGACGACTGCAACACCCGCTGGGCCCAGGGCGGCATCGCCGCCCCCATCGGCGCCGAAGACTCCGCCCAGCGCCACCTCGACGACACGATCGCCGCCGGCGCCGGCCTCGTCGACCCCGTCGCCGCCCGCGTCCTCGCCGAGGAGGCCGCCGACCGCATCGACGACCTCGTCCGCTTCGGCGTCCCCTTCGACACTCTTCACGGCGAGATCGCCCTCGCCCGCGAGGGCGCCCACTCCCTCCCCCGCATCCTCCACGCCGGCGGCGACTCCACCGGCGCCCACATGGAGCTCACCCTCTCCTCCCTCGCCCAGCAGTCCAACATCACCGTCCTCGAGTTCACCCTCGCCACCGAGATCCTCCTCGAAGGCGGCCGCGTGGCTGGCGTCCGCGCCCTGGACGAACGCAGCGGCCGCAGCACGGACTACGCCTGCCGCCACCTGGTGCTCGCCACCGGCGGCGCCGGCCAGCTCTACCGCGTCACCACCAACCCGGACGTCGCCACCGGCAACGGCATCGCCCTCGCCTACCGCGCCGGCGCCGAGATCATGGACATGGAGTTCTTCCAGTTCCACCCCACCGCCCTCAAGCTCCCCGGCGTCCAGCCCTTCCTCATATCCGAGGCCGTCCGCGGCGAGGGCGGCCTCCTCACCGACGTCAACGGCGCTCGCTTCATGACCGAATACGACGACCGCGCCGAGCTCGCCCCCCGCGACATCGTCGCCCGCGCCATCCTCGACCGCATGCAGAAGACCGGCGCCGACCACGTCCTCCTCGACGCCACACACCTGGACGCGGCACGCGTCATCGCCCGCTTCCCCCAGATCTACCGCTTCTGCCTCGACCAGGGCCTTGACATCACCCGCCGGCCCATCCCCGTCTCCCCCGCCGCCCACTACACGATGGGCGGCGTCCGCACCAACGTCTGGGGCGAGACCACCATCCCCGGCCTCTACGCCTGCGGCGAGTGCGCCTGCACCGCCGTGCACGGCGCCAACCGCCTCGCCTCCAACTCCCTCCTGGAGACCGTCGTCTTCGCCAAGCGAGTCGTCCAGCGCACCATCGAGGCGCCCCCCGACTCAGTCGGGGCCGATCCCACACCCGACGCCATCGACCTGTCCGAAGCGGCGCCCGCTGAGACACCGTCACCCTCCCGCGAGGCGGTCCAGTCGCTGATGTGGGATCACGTTGGCATCGTCCGCGACGGCGCCGGCCTCTCGCGCGCCAAAGCCACCCTCTCCGCCTGGCACGCCGCCCTCCCCAAGCCCACGGACCGTCCCGCCCACGAGCTTACCGACCTCGTCGCCTGCGGCCGCCTGGTGACGGAGGCGGCGCTGCTCCGCGAGGAGTCACGCGGCGCCCACTACCGCTCAGACTTCCCCCAGCCACACGAGGAGTGGCGCCGCCACATCGTCTTCAGGAAGGACGCCTAGCCGTGAGCGGCTACTTATGCCGGATCAACATTACCCCGTCGCGCAGGGTCAGGATCACGTTCCACACCCGCTCGTCACGACGTACGTGCTCGTTGAAGGCCACGATAGCGCGGTCGCTGTCGTCTTGTGGATCCAGTACGCGCCCCATCCACAGGACGTTGTCCACGGCGATGACCCCGTTCAGCGCCAGCATGGGCAGTGCCGCCTCGTAGTACCCGATATAGTTCTCCTTATCCGCGTCGATGAATACCAGGTCGAACGGCCCTTCCAGCGTATTCAGCGTATCCAGCGCCGGCCCCTCGCGGATATCGATCTTGCTCCCGTCGGGACTGCGGGCGAAGAAGCTGCGAGCCAGAGCGATCGCATCTGGGTCTATGTCGCACGTAATCAGCTCGCCTTCGTCCGGCAGGGCCGCCGCCATCATGAGTGCGCTATACCCGGTGAACATGCCCAACTCTAGGATCCGGCGGGCGCCAACGGAGACAGCCAGCATCTGGAGCAGCGTGCCTTCGATCTGGCCGCAGATCATGAGCGACCGGTTGCCCATCTTCTCTCGGGTCGTGGCGATCAACTCCTCCAGCAGCGGCGGAAGGGGCGTAGAGTGCCGGATCGCGTAGTCTTCAAGCTGCATCATCCGCTCTGTGGAACCAGCCATGAGCATATCTCGTTCCTCCCTATCCAAGATGAAGTAGGGCACCATTATATCCCGCCCCCAAAGCCCCATCTCCGACTATACGGCCAACCGGACGCGCCGGCCCTGACCCTTGACCCGCAACCCGACCCCACCCACAATCGACCTATGAAAACCGCCGACCTAACCACACGGCTGGACGACTACTTCCACCTCGACCGCTTCCCCACGGACGACTTCGCGATCCTCCCCCAGTTCTGCCGCCAGGCGGCCATCCCTATCGAGGAGTACGCCACCGCCTCCTTCCTGAAGCGCTTCAACGGCCTCATGCTGGACAACGCCGATCAGATCGCCCGCGTGTTCACCCTCGTCTTCCCCTCTGACCCGGTCCTGGCGGAGGTCGAGCGCCGGGCCGCGGGCGAGCCCGCCCTGATCTTCACCCATCACCCCATGGACATGGAGACCTCAGGCCGCGGCCTCATCCCCATCAGCACCGAATGGCTCCGCCGCCTCCGTCGGACCCAGATCTCCCTCTACGCCGCCCACGCCCCGCTGGACTGCCACGAGACCGCATCCACCTCCCGCGCCCTTGCCCGCGCCATCGCTGTGCCCGCCGATGCCACCTTCGCCAGCTACTTCGGCGGCCACGCCGGCGTCCACGGCCGTATCGAACCCACCTCCTTAGCGGAGTTCAGCGAGCGCGTCCGCCGCGCCTGCGGCCTCGACCGCCTCGAGACGAAGGCGAACGGCGATCCGGTCGAACGCGTCGCCGTCGTCGCCGGCGGCGCCGCCTACCCGCCCATCATGCAGGAGGCCGTAGACGCCGGCTGCGACACCTACGTCACCGGCGACTTCCGTGTCCGCCACGGCGGCCCCTGGGCCGAGGAGCGCCGCCCCCAGTTCGACGCCTTCGTCGAGACCGTTCCCCTCAACCTCATCGGCGCCTCCCACTACGCCACCGAGTCCCTCGTCCTCCGCGACGACATGCTGACCCTCTTCCGCGACCTCGGTCTCAACGCCGAGTTCGTCCCTCAATCGGACCCCTGGCGATGACCGCGCCCGAACTCACGCTAGACGAGGCCGAACTCCGTCGCCTGGCGGAGAGCGCCCTCGCCGCGGACCGCGCCGAC
>JADFRV010000010.1 GCA_022561095.1 Chloroflexota bacterium
TTTCGTTCCAGATCAGCATGCCTCGCTATCTCTTGGTCATCTTCCCCTTGTTCCTGATCCTGGCCCGCCTAGGCCGAAGGCCAGCCGTCCACCAGGGCCTGCTAGCGGCCTTCGCCGTATTCATGGGCAGCCTGTTCGTGGTTTACGCCACCAGGTGGGGCTTTTAGACCACGAGCGAGACTTTCCTCAGCGCGGTGCCCTGATATTCTGCACAGAATGAGGGTCAGGGTCGCGATCGTCGCTTTGGGCTCAACGACGTCGTCGCTCGCCTCGCCTCCTATATAATTGAGGCTAATGGCGACCAAACGATCGCGTAGCGGCCGGAAGCGCTCCGGAGACGAGTCCGCCGTCACCGTCGGCGAACCGGGCAGCCTGCTGCTGAGAGGCGATGAGGTAGCCGCTGCCATGGCGCTGGCGGGCTTCGTCCTCCTGTTCGTGGCCATCGCCCTGTTGGCGTCGGGCGGAACGGGCGATGGCGGCGCAGCGACGGGAGACGCTGACGCGACCGACAGCCAGGGCGGAGCCTCTGATACAGGCGTACCCGTCGACGAGGTACAGCCGGGGGCAAGCGGTGAGCAGGAGATACAGTCTCTGGCTCGGAGATCTATCGAGGCCCTGCCCACAGGGCAGTGGCCTTCGCTCTACGGCTCTTTTACCAGCGAATTCCAGGGGCGTTGTTCACAAGCGGAGTTCGATCAGGCGGGGCTGGAAGCGGCCGACCAGCTAGGTGATGACCTGCAACTTCTGCGGTTCAAACGCTTGGAGAGCGTGACGGTCGAAGGTTCGATAGGGAAGGCGATCATAGTGGGGGAGATAGAAGGCCAGAGCGAATACCAGATCCAGGCGGCGTTCCAACTAGAGGACGGCAATTGGAAGATAGCGCCGGCCTCCGGCACTGCGGGCTGCGAGGCGTTCAACCGTCTCGGCGGCTAGGTGGGCGCGGCCGCCCATCCGCGGGACTCCCGCGCTCAGTGCACGGCTCGCGTTCGTGGAGCCACCGACTTTAGTCAGCGGTCTGATTATCACCAGCCAAAGCAGGCCACGTCCCGAAATCCTGATGCCTCAGCCTCTCGCCTGCGCTATAGTAGTTCTCAATCATGCTCAAGACGCATTCCTGCGGAGAGCTGCGCCCTTCCCACGAGGGGGATGCCGTTAAGCTGGCCGGTTGGGTCCACCGCCGGCGCGACCACGGTGGCCTCATCTTCATCGATCTGCGGGACCACGACGGGCTGACCCAGGTGGTGTTCAACCCCAAGGAGGCCGCCGAGGCCTACGCCGTGGCCGATGTCTCCCGCGGCGAATACGTACTGCAAGTCGAGGGCACGGTGGCTCGTCGGCCCAAGGGCACGGTGAACCCCAACCTCCCTACGGGCGAGATAGAGGTGCGGGCGCACGCGGTCACCATTCTCAACGAGGCGAAGACGCCACCTTTCTACATCGTCGTGGACTCGGATGTCGACGAGCTTCTGCGCCTGAAGTACCGCTACCTGGATCTCAGGCGGCAACGCATGCATGAGACGATGATCTTGCGCCACCGCGTCACGAAATACATCCGCGACTACTTGACCGAGCGCGGTTTCATAGAGATCGAGACGCCCTGCCTGACGGCGCCGACGCCGGAGGGCGCCCGCGACTACCTGGTGCCCAGCCGGATGCAGCAGGGCCACTTCTACGCCCTGCCCCAGTCACCGCAGCAGCTCAAGCAGCTCCTCATGGTCGCCGGCTTCGAGCGCTACTTCCAGATCGCCCGCTGCTTCCGGGACGAGGATCTGCGGGCAGACCGCCAGCCGGAGTTCACGCAGCTTGACCTGGAGGTGAGCTTCGTCGAGGAGGAGGACATGATGCGCCTCCTGGAGGAGCTGCATACCGGTCTCACGGAGACGGTCCGGCCCGACCTGAAGATGGTGAAGCCGTTTCCGCGCCTGCCCTACGAGGAGTCTGTGCGGCGGTTCGGCACGGACAAGCCGGACCTGCGCTTCGGCCTGGAGCTGGTTGACCTCACGGACGTGCTCCGGGAGAGCGAGTTCACTATTTTCAGGCAGGCGGTGGCTCAGGGCGGCGTGGTGCGCGCGATCTGCGTCCCCGGCGGCGCTACCTTCAGCCGCAAGCAGATCGATGAGCTCACCACCTTCGTGCATGGCTACGGCGCCAGGGGGCTGGTCTCCGTGGCGCTCCTCGGCGAGGGTGGCCTCGACTCGCTCACCCAGGAGGAGATCCGATCGCCGGTCGCCAAGTACTTCACGGTCGAGCAGGTGCAGGCGATGGCAAGGCTGGCCGGCGCCAATCGCGGCGATATGTTCCTGATCGTCGCCGATAAGCCCGCCACGGCGAACAAGGCGCTGGACGGCCTGCGCAGGGAGGTCGGCCGACGGCTAGAGCTCGCCGACCCTGATATGCTGCACTTCGTCCTGATCTACGACTTCCCTATGTTCGAGTGGCACGAGGAGGACGAGCGCTGGTACTCTGTGACGCACCCGTTCACTCAGCCGCGGCAGGAGGAGCTGCACCTGCTGGAGAGCGACCCGGGGGCCGCGCACAGCCGCTCCTATGACCTCGTCTGCAACGGTTGGGAACTGGGAGGCGGCAGCATTCGTATACATCGGAGAGAGATGCAAGAGGAGATGTTCGGCATACTGGGAATTGGGCTGGAGGAGGCGCAGCGCCGGTTTGGGCACATGCTGGAGGCGTTCGAGTATGGAGCGCCGCCTCACGGCGGCTTCGCCACCGGGATCGACCGCACGGTCGCGCTCCTCGCTCAGCAGGATGATATCCGGGAGGTGATCGCCTTTCCCAAGACGAAGAGCGCCACGGATCCTCTGACCGGCGCGCCGGCGGAAGTGACGCCGGAGCAGCTAGCGGAGCTGCATATCGCCGTAACGAAGGCGGAGAAGGAAACGTCATAGCCTGCGATTGCGTTGATAGGGTGTAGGGCGCGTTGTTATGATGAATAGTCGGTTCGGCAGGTAACGGGCAGGCGCACCCCGGTAAGGTAGGCATCATATGGAGACCCGCAGGCTCTTATTCGTTCTCGGCGGCATAGCCGTCATGCTCGTCGTTGTTATCGGCGGCCTGTCGCTGGCGCTGAGCGGTGGCGGCGGTAACGGTAACGGTGATGGCGGCGACACCGGCGATGACACCCCCGATGCCGAGTCGTCTCCTCTCCCCGAGCGCGTAGAGGGTGAGCTCCGGCTGTTCGGCCCCGACCCGATAACTCTCGACCCGGCCTGCACTACGGACGCCGGCTCAGCCGAGTATATCGTCGAGATATTCTCCGGCCTCGTCTCCTTCGACCGCGACCTGAAAATCATTCCCGATATAGCCGAAGAGATCCCGGAGCCGGAGCAAAACCCGGACGGAACCGTCACCTATACCTTCAACCTGAGGAAGGACGTCAAGTTTCACGATGGCTCGCGACGGGTAGTGGCGGAGGACTTCAAGTTCTCTTTGGAGCGCTCCCTGGACCCGGACACGCTCTCGACCGTAGGTATTGTCTACCTGGACGATATCGTGGGAGCGCGGGAGTTCGCCGCCGGAGACGCGGACGAAGTCACAGGCATCGAGGTGATGAACGCCAACACCCTGCGGATCACGATAGACGCGCCCAAGGCCTACTTCCTGGCCAAGCTCACCTATCCCACCGCCTACGTCGTCGACCAGCGTGAGGTGGGCGACTCCACCTGCTTCTCCGGCACACAGTGGACGCTACGGCCCAACGGCACCGGGCCCTTCAAGCTGGAGGAGTGGCAGGTCGGCCAGCGCATCGTCCTCACGGCCAACGATGACTTCCATCTGGACCCCAAGCCATCGCTGGCCCAGGTCACATACTTCCTCGCCGGTGGCTCCGCGCTCATCATGTACGAAAACGATGAGATTGACCTCACCGGCGTCGGCGTCAACGACATTGAGCGTATCCGTGACCCCAGCGACCCGTTGAACGCGGAGTTCAGTGAGAGCCCCAGCCTGAACACGTTCTACATCGGCTTCAACACCCAGGAGCCGCCTTTCGATGATCCCATCGTGCGGCGGGCGTTCGGCATGGCCATCGACAAAAAGGTGCTGACGGAGGTCGTGCTCAAGGACCTAGTGGTGCCGGCCAACGGCGTCCTGCCGCCGGGTATGCCCGGCTTCAACGAGGAGCTTGAGGGCCTTCCCTTCGATCCGGAGGGGGCACGCGCGCTCCTGGAGGAGGCCGGCGGTCCAAGCGTAGTGCGCGACGTCAACCTCCTGGATTCCGGGCGCGGCGCCAGCGTTGGGCCGATCGTTGAGGCGGTCGTCGCCATGTGGGAGGAGAACCTGGGCGTGAGTGTGGACGTGAACCAGGAGGAGTTCGGCCTGTTCCTGAGAGACCTGGACGAAGGGAGCTTCCAGATGTTCAGCCTGGGCTGGATTGCGGACTACGTGGACCCGCAGGACTTCCTGGACATCAAGTTCCACTCCGACAGCGGCAACAACGAGATGAAATACTCCAACCAGCAGGTAGACGACCTGCTGGAGCAGGCCCGTGTAGAGCAGGATGAAGCTACACGCTATGAGCTGTACCAGCAGGCGGAGGAGATCATCGTTCAGGACGCGCCCTGGATCCCTCTATATCACGGCAAGAGCAACGCCCTCGTCAAACCGTACGTCCAGGACTACTTCATCGCCCCGTTCGTTATCCCCAACCTGCGCTACATTAGCCTGAATCGTTAGAGCGGGGGCGCCTTCATGCAGGGGCTCGCGTCATACATCATACGGCGGCTGCTCTGGGCGCCGGTGATCCTGCTGGCGGTCTCCCTGGTCACGTTTGGCCTGGGCCGGTTCGGGCCCGGCGATCCGATCCAGATCCTCCAGGGCCAGTACCGCGATCCGGAGGTGCGGGAGCGCATCGCCGATGAGCTGGGCTACAACGATAACTTCTTCGTCCAGTACGGGCGCTACATGAAGAACTTCGTCACCGGTGATCTGGGCACGTCTCTGACCTACCGCGGGCTGCCGGTGGAGGACGTCATCTTCCCGCGGCTGTGGGTGACGTTCCAGTACAACCTGCTGGCCCTGGTGCTGATATTCGCTATCGGCCTGCCGGCCGGCATCTGGGCGGCGCTGAGACAGGGCACCTGGACGGACCCGTTTGTCATATCGTTCTTCCTGTTCTTCGCCTCCGTGCCGGTGCTGGTGAGCATCCCGATACTGCAGTGGCTGTTCGCGCTAAAGCTGGGCTGGCTGCCTTCGGGCGGCTGGGAGGTGCGCGAGTTCTTCGGCGTTGAGATAGGCATGCTGAACAAGCGGGCCATCCTGCCGGTGATAATCCTCACCCTTCCCGGCATCGCCGGCGTGGCCCGCTATATGCGCGCCCAGGTGCTGGAGGTGCTGGACGAGGACTACGTGCGGACGGCGCGGGCGAAGGGGCTGGCGGAGTTCACGGTGGTTAGCCGCCACATCGCCCGCAACGCCATGCTGCCCCTGGCGACGATCATGGGGTTCGCGTTAGTGGGGTTGCTCGGCGGCTCCATCTTCCTGGAGACGTTGCTGGGTATCCCGGGCATCGGCTCTTACGCCTTCGAGGCCGTCTTTAACCGCGATTACGACAGCATCATGGCGATCGTGCTAATCACATCGGCTGCCTTTGTCGCAGCGAACCTCTTGGTCGACATAACGTATGCGTTCATCGACCCGCGCATCCGGCTGGGTGGGGGAGTGGGGCGCTAATGGCCTACGAGGAGGCAAGCGGCACGCTGGAGGCGGAGGACGTCACCCCGCGGCCCTCGTTCCAGGTCCTTCGCAGGCTGGGCCGCAAGCGGCTGGCTGTGGTGGGGCTGGTGGTCATCGTGATAATCTACCTGGCCGGCATCTTCGCCCCCTTGGTCGCCCCCTACGGTTTCGCCGATACCGATTTCACGAACACGTTCGCCGGGCCCAGCCTCGAGCACCCGTTGGGGACCGACCGTCTGGGGCGCGACCTCCTCTCGCGGGTGATGTGGTCCGCCCAGACCACGGTCATCATCTCGGCCGCCGCCATCCTCACCGGCGGGCTGGCCCTGGGGGTGACGCTGGGGCTGCTCGCCGGCTACGCCGGTGGCCGAGTCGATAACCTGATCATGCGCGTGGCGGACACCTTCTTCGGCCTGCCCGAGATCCTGATGCTGCTCCTTATAACCGCTACTGTCCGTCCCAGGGTGGAGGACTTCTTCGACAAGTTCGACGGCTGGCCGGTCCTGGGCGGACTGAACGAGGCGGGGCTGCCGGACTACTTCCTCATCTTCGGGGTGCTCTCCCTGTTCGGCTGGGTGGGGATGGCCCGCATAGTCCGCTCCCAGGTGCTGTCGCTGCGGGAGACGGACTACGTGATGGCCGCGCAAGCGGCGGGCGCGCGCACGCCACGGGTGCTGTTCCACCACCTTCTGCCCAACGTGAGCAACATCGTGATAGTGGCGATCACGTTCTCGCTCGGCGCTATCGCGGGCACTGAGATCGCCCTCACCTGGCTGGGGATCGGCATCCAGCCGCCGCACCCTAGCTTCGGCGTCATGATCTTCGATGCCTCCGGGCTAACGACCATCAGGGCGCACCCGAACCTAATGCTGGTGCCGGCCGTGGCGGTGGCCGCGCTTCTGTTCTCCTTCAACCTCCTGGGCGACGCCCTCAACGACGTGACGAACCCCCACCGGCGGTAGATCTAGTGGAAGGCGGCATCGAGCCTGCGTCCACCGAGCTCATCGCTCGCCTGTGGGAGGAGCAGTGGGGCCTGCCCAACATCAGCGTCAGGCGGCAGTACATGCCGACGGATGTGGAGGGCTTAGCCTGGCGCGCCGGCGATGGCAACGAAATCGGGCTTGTTACTTGGGCCGTGGACGGCGACCGGGCGGAGATCGTCTCCGTGCAGGCGCAGGAGCCGGGCCGGCGGATCGGTTCCAGGCTGATGGACGCGGCGGAGGAGGAGCTGCGGCGGCGCGGCGTGAAGACCGTGCACCTCGTCACCACCAACGATAACCACCGCGCGCACTCGTTCTACCTGCGCCGCGGCTATCGGCTCGTCCGTCTTCATCTGGACGCGATGGACCGCGTTCGGCAGGCGAAACCGCAGGTACCGCTCATCGGCAACGACGGCATCCCCCTAAGGGATATGTGGGAGCTGGAGCGCGAGCTCTAATAGGCGTCTCTGCGACCGAAGGGCTACGTCCTGCGGAACGCGGGTGATATAATCGTATCCGTGAGGGTTTCCGTCGAACGCATCCCCGAAAGTCAGGTGGTCTTGGAGATCGAGATCGAGCCTGACCAGATGGAGCGCTCCCTGGATCGGGCCTACCGTCGCCTCGTACAGCGCACCGATATCCCCGGCTTTCGCAAAGGGAAGGCCCCGCGCGGTATGCTGGAGCGCCACCTGGGTCGGGAACGACTGGTGCACGAGGCGCTTGATATTCTGATACCTGAGGCCTACAACAAGGCCCTGGAGGAGCAGCAGATCGAGGTGGTAGACCAGCCGAAGCTGGACATCGTCCAGGAGGAGCCGCTGCTCTTCAAGGCTACCGTCTCCATCCGTCCTACGGTGAAGCTGAGTGACTACACGAAGCTGCGCCTCGGCCGGCCCAGCGTCGTCGTGGCCCAGAAGGACGTAGACGAGGCGGTGGAGGAGCTACGCCACCGATACGCCCTGCATGAGCCGATGGAACGCCCGGTGAAGGCTGGCGACTTGGTGCGAGCCGAAGTCCGCGGCCATATCGACGGGCGCGAGGTGTTCGCTGACGACGATTTCGAGTTCACACCGCGTGACGGCGTCACCATCCTCCTGCCCGGTTTCGCGGAGGGCGTTATCGGCGCCGAGAAAGGGGTGGCCAAAGAGGTGACGGTAACCACTCCGCCCGGCTCCCAGCCGCTCTCGGGGAAGACTGGGACGTTCACCGTTGTCGTCAAAGAGGTCAAGGAGGAGCAGCTGCCGTCGCTGAACGATGAGTTCGCGCGTGAGGTTGGCGAGGGCTTCCCCAGCCTCCAGGCGCTGCGCCAGCACCTTGAGTCCGGGATCCGCGAGCGTCTTGAAGCCGAGGCAAAGGAGAAGTATCGGGATGACGCCCTGGGCGAACTGGTAAAAACGACAAAGGAGCTGGAGTACCCTCCTGTCCTGCTGGAGAGGGAGATCGATCACCTCCTGCGCGATGAGGCGCGGGCAGCCGGTCAGGACGTGGACCGCTACTTGGAGTCCGCCTATGGCGGAAGCAAACCCATGCAGGAGGTCAGGGAGGCGCTGCGGCCAACCGCTGAGGAGCGGGTACAACGCTCGCTCACGCTTACCGCCCTGGCGGAGGCGGAGCATCTGAAGGTAGAGCCCTCCGAGGTTGACGATGAGATCGAGCGCATCGTCAGCTCGTCGGGCGCGCAGTCGTCGCAGATCCGCCAGCTCTTCGATAACGCCAGCGGCCGTGAGGCGATGGAGCGATCGCTTCTGACCCGCAAGACTCTGGACCGGCTCATCGAGATAGTGTCCGGCCCCAAGCCGGCGAAGAGAGCCGCCGCGACCAAGCGGGCTAAGAAAGCGGTGGCGCCAAAGAAACGGAAGGCTAAGGCAGTAGAGGAGGGACAGACGTGAGACCGGAGTCGATAATCCCATACGTCGTAGAGCAGAGCCCGCGCGGTGAGCGCGCCTTCGATATCTTTTCCCTTCTGCTGAAGGAGCGCATCGTCTTCCTGGGCTACCCGATCGATGACCAGATCGCCAACGTCATCATCGCCCAGCTCCTCTACCTGGAGCGGGAGGACCCGGACAAGGACATCAACATATACATTAACTCGCCGGGCGGCGTGATCAGCGCCGGGCTGGCGATTTACGATACGATGCAGCTCCTGCGTTGTGACTTGGCGACGATCTGCGTGGGTGAGTGCGCGAGCATGGCCACCGTGCTCCTCGCCGCCGGGACGAAAGGCAAGCGGTACGCTCTCCCCCACTCCACTATTCACATCCATCAGGCGCGGGGCGGCGCCACCGGCCAGGCGGCCGACATCGAGATCCACGCCAAGGAAGTGCTCCGCCGCAATCAGGTCGTGAAGGACATCCTGGCGCGCCACACCGGTCGCTCTATCGAGGAGATCACCCACGATACCGACCGCGACTTCTTCATGGACGCCGAGGGCGCAAAGGAATACGGCATAGTCGACGAGATTTTGGCCGGCGGCAAGCTTGCTGCCGTCGCCAGCGGAGACTCTGCTAAGGAGTAGGCTATGCCCAGCGCCAAGGGGAGCAAGAGCCGCACCACCTACACCTGCTCGTTCTGCGGCAAGAACCAGGAACAGGTTCGGCGCCTGATCGCCGGGCCCGGCGCCGTCTACATCTGCGACGAGTGCGTAGAGCTGTGCCGCGAGATCATCCAGGAGGACAAGTCCAGCCCCTCGCGGCCCAAGCTACCGTTGCAGCGGATCCCCCCTCCAAAGGTGATCTACGAGCAGCTCAGCGAGTACGTAGTGGGGCAGGAGCAGGCCAAGAAGGTCCTGTCCGTGGCGGTCTACAACCACTACAAGCGCATAGGCGCCGCCCCCAGCAGCGAAGTGGAGCTGGAGAAGAGCAACATCCTGCTGCTGGGGCCCACCGGCTGCGGCAAGACGCTGCTGGCGCGCACCCTGGCCAATATCCTCGATGTGCCCTTCACCATCGCCGACGCCACCGCCCTCACCGAGGCCGGCTACGTGGGTGAGGACGTGGAGAACATCCTCCTCCGTCTGATCCAGGCCGCCGATTTTGACGTGGCCAAGGCGGAGCGGGGCATCATCTACATAGACGAGATCGACAAGATCACCCGCAAGAGCGGGGACAACCCCTCGATAACGCGCGACGTCTCGGGCGAGGGGGTGCAGCAGGCGCTCCTGAAGATCATCGAGGGTTGCGTGGCCAACGTGCCCCCACAGGGCGGGCGCAAGCACCCACATCAGGACTTCATCCAGATCAACACCGCCAACGTGCTGTTCATCTGCGGTGGCTCTTTCCAGGGGCTGGACTCCATCGTGGATGCCCGCGTGGGCAAGGGGCGCCGCACCATAGGGTTCCGCTCCGGCATGGCGGAAACGAGCCGCGCCGAGACCGTGGACGAGCTGCTTAAGCAGGTAGTCCATGACGACCTGCTTAAATACGGTCTCATCCCGGAGTTCGTGGGCCGCATTGCGATGGTCGTCTCCCTGCAGTCGCTGGACGAGGACGCCCTGGTACGCATCCTCACCGAGCCCAAGAACGCCCTGACGCGTCAGTTCCAGGAGTTCTTCTCGCTGGATGGCGTGGAGCTGACGTTCACGGACGATGCCCTCAAAGCTACGGCTGAGGAAGCGATGGGCCACAAGACCGGCGCTCGTGGCCTCCGCACAGTCCTGGAGGACTGCCTGCTGGACGTCATGTACGAGATACCTTCGCGCGGCGACGTTAAGAAGTGCGTCGTAGACGCTAACGCCGTCCAGGGCCTGCGGCGGCCGCTGTTGCTGACTCGCTCCGGCCAGGCCGTTGATCTCTGGGATAGCGAGCCTAAGGGTGAGACGGCTTGAGCTAAGCCGTGCCCGTTTCGGGACCCAATGCCCGGGCTCTGCGCCTGGGCATTCGTGCTATCCTGAGGTGTGTTATGGGCAAGCGGAGGTTGGATATGCTCCTCCTGGAGCGCGGCCTGTTTGATAGCCGCGAGAAGGCGCGGGTCGCCGTGATGGCCGGCTCGGTCCTGGTGAACGACAGGGCGGCGGTCAAGCCGGCGAGTCTAGTGGACGAAACCTCGCACCTGCGCCTGGCGGAGAGGCCGCGCTACGCCAGCCGCGGCGGCGATAAGCTGGAGCACGCTCTGGACACCTTCGCGGTCGACGCCGCTAACGCTGTCGTCGCCGACATCGGCGCGTCCACGGGAGGCTTCACAGACTGCCTCCTCCAGCGCGGCGCCTCCCGCGTCTACGCCATCGACGTGGGGCGCGGCCAGCTCGACTTGAAACTGCGCCAGGATCCGCGGGTGGTCGTGATGGAAGGGGTAAACGCGCGCTATCTGGAAGCGCTTCCGGAGTCCGTTGACCTGGTGACCGTTGACGTGGCGTTCATCTCCCTGCGCCGGGTTCTGCCGTCGGCCAGGCGCCTGCTGCGGCCGGGTGCCGCCATCGTGGCGCTGTTCAAGCCGCAGTTCGAGGCCGCCAAGCGTGAGGTCGGCAAGGGCGGCGTAATCCGTGACCCTCTGATGCACGCTACGCTCATCGGGCGCTTCGCCGCCTGGTGTGTGGAGAACCGCCTGCGAATCCGGGGTCTGACGGCTTCTCCCCTGTTGGGCCCGGCGGGCAACCGCGAGTTCTTCTTTCACCTGCGGGAGGCGTCCCCGTGAACAAGGTTGGCATCTTCATCGCCGCCCGCTGGCGGGGCGCCAATGAGCTGTTGGAGAGCCTGCGCGACGTGCTCGCCTCGCAGGTGGAGGAAGTGTGGCAGACCTCCAACTGGGACGACTCGCCAGCCCAGGAGCAGATCGAAGGGACGGACTGCATCATATGCCTGGGCGGCGATGGCTCAATGCTGTGGGCGGCGCGGGCGGTCGTGCCTCATGCTGTGCCCATCTTCGGCGTGAACATGGGGCGTCTCGGCTTCCTGGCAGAGATCGGCCCCGCGGAGCTCATGGATATGCTTCCCCGCGTCCTGGCGGGCGAGGGCCGAGTGGAGGAGCGGGCGATGCTCCAGGCCCAGGTCCCGGCCTGGGGCCAGACGTTCCAGGCCCTGAACGACGTTGTGGTCGGCCGTTCGTTTGCGGGGCGGCCCGTCTACCTGGACGTGTCTGTAGACGGCCGCCGCCTGGCCGTCTACGGCTCAGACGCCGTTATCGTGGCCACCGCCACGGGCAGTACCGGCTACTCACTGTCCGCCGGCGGGCCGATCCTCCATCCGGAGTCTCGAGACCTGGTGCTGACGCCGGTGGCGCCGCACCTCGCGCCGGCGCGGTCCCTGGTTCTGCCTGGGGATGCCGTTGTCGACCTCGTGCTGAGCGCGGAGGAGGGCGCCACCGTCAGCGTCGACGGGCAGGTAAACCGCTCCCTGGAGAGCGGAGACAGCGTCTCCGTCTGTCGCAGCCCGCACGTCGCCCGCTTCCTGCGGCTGTCCGAGCCCTCAGACCACTATCGCATCCTGGCCGAGAGGCTGGAGTGGCAAACGGGGATCAGCCCCGCGAAGTACCCGGAGATGTTCGATCAGAAGGGCGCCGGGCCCAAGTAGCGACGGGCCCGCACGCCGGATACGGCACTTGTCCGAACCCTCCCCCGAGCGAGTCCTCGAGAGCCGCCGACTTTACGAAGGGCGGATCGTGAACCTGCGTGTCGATACCGTTGAGCTGCCGGGAGGCCGCATCGCCACCCGCGAGGTCGTGGAGCACGGCGACGTTGTCGCTATAGTGCCTCTCCTGGAGGGGGACGATGTGCTTCTCGTCCGTCAGTATCGCCTGCCCGCGGAGAAGGTGCTGCTGGAGGTGCCGGCCGGCGGCGTGGACGGGGGTGAGAGCGTGGAGGCGGCGGCCCAGCGCGAGCTGGGCGAAGAGTGCGGCCAGCGGGCGGGCCGCCTGGAGCGGCTGGGCGGCTTCTACGTATCGCCGGGGTTCTGCAACGAGTTCGTGCACGTGTTTCTCGCCACCCAGCTTGAGCCCGTGGAGTCGCACCCTGACCCCGACGAGCAGCTAGCAGTGGTGCGGCTGCCCCTGCCGGAGGCGCTGCGGCTCGTCAGCGGCGGTGAGATACGGGACGGCAAGAGCATCATCGGTCTGACCTGGGCGTGGGCGAAAGTGCGCGGTTTCACGATTGAATAGAGGTGACGCGCTTGATAGAATGGGCTTCGGTTCAAGGAGGCATGTTTGTCCCAGCATGACGTCGTGATCGTCGGCGGTGGCGGCGCTGGCCTGCGCGCCGCGATCGCCGCCGCCCAGACCCACTCCGACCTCGACATCGCCATAGTCTCAAAGGTCTATCCGATGCGGAGCCATACCGTCTCTGCGGAGGGCGGCGCCGCGGCTGTAATCAAACCCAACGATTCCCTTGAGGACCACATCAACGACACTATCTCCGGCGCCGACTGGTTGGCTGATCAGGACGCTGTAGATATCTTCGTGCGGGAGGCGCCGAACGAGATGGTTCAGCTGGAGCACTGGGGCTGCTCCTGGAGTCGGGAGTCTGACGGCAGTGTTGCCGTGCGCGCGTTCGGCGGCATGGGCACCGAGCGAACGTGGTTCGCTGCCGACAAGACCGGATTCCACATGCTGCACACCCTCTTCCAGACGTCGCTCAAGTACGCTAATATCGCGCGCTACGATGAGTGGTTCGCCACCCGCCTCTTGGTCGAGAACGGCCGCTGTCAAGGGGTAGTCGCGATCGAGCTCCGCACCGGCCAGGTGCGCCCGATCCTCGGCAAGGCGGTGATCCTCTGCACCGGCGGCGCGGGCCGCATCTTCCCCTTCACCACGAACGCCGCGATCAAGACCGGCGACGGTATGGGGATGGCCTATCTGGCCGGTGTGCCGCTTAAGGACTTGGAGTTCGTCCAGTACCATCCGACCGGCCTGCCGGGCACGGGCATCCTGATTACCGAGGCGGCCCGCGCCGAAGGCGGCATCCTGCTCAACAAGGACGGCGACCGCTACCTGCGCCGCTACGACCTAGGCGAGCCGCTTGACGTGAACGACCCGCGCCACCCTCAGAAGCGGGCGATGGAGCTGGGCCCCCGCGACCGGCTCTCCCAGGCGTTCATCAAGGAGCAGGAGCAGGGCAACGTCTTCGATGGGCCCTACGGCACCTACGTGCACTTGGACGTGCGTCACCTGGGGGAAAAGAAGATCGACAAGCGCATCCCGTTCGTGCGGGAGCTCGCCAAGAACTATGGGGGCATAGACCCGGTGCACGAACCGATCCCGGTGCGCCCGGTGGTCCACTATATGATGGGCGGAGTGCATACCGATATCGAGGCGGCGACGCCCCTCCCCGGCCTCTACGCCGCTGGCGAATGCGCCTGCGTCAGCATCAATGGGGCCAACCGGCTGGGCTCCAACTCGCTTACCGAGCTGCTGGTGTTCGGCGCCCGCGCCGGCCGCAACGCCGCGCACTGGGCGCGCGAGCAGCCGGAGTTCGACGGCGCCGCTCTCGAGCGGCTCGCTTCCGACGAGCAGGAGCGCATCGCCCGCGAGTACGTGCGCAAGATGGATGGCGGCGAACGGATCGCAACCCTGCGCACGGAGCTCCAGAGCGCGATGGAGGAGGGCGCCGGCGTCTATCGGACTGAGTCCTCGCTGCGCGCCACCAGCGAGCGGATCGCCGAGATCAGGGAGCGGTTTCGCAATGTGCAGCTGGACGACCACAGCCTCAGCTTCAACACTGAGCTTACCTCGGCGCTGGAGTTGGAGTTCATGATCGGGATCGCGGAGGCGCTGGCGCACTCGGCCCTGGCCCGCACCGAATCTCGCGGCTCGCACCAGCGCACCGACCATCCGGAGCGGGACGACGAGCATTTCCTTAAGCACTCGCTCGCCTACCGCAGCGACGATACGTCCCGTATCGAGTACCAGGACGTGGTGATTACCAATTGGCCGCCGGCCGAACGTGTGTATGGCCGGGATCACTAGGGCGCTGGAGCCCTAGTCTGGAGGTGTCATGACTAATGCAGTCGCCGCCGACGGGACGATCACCCTAGAGGTGGCACGTTACCGCCCCGAGCAGGACGAGCGGCCTACCTTCCAGCGCTACGAAGTCCCCTACCGCCAGGATTGGGTGGTGCTGGACGCCCTCAACTACCTGAAGGACTACGTCGATGGCACCCTCTCCTACCGCTGGTCCTGCCGGATGGGCATCTGCGGCAGCTGCGGCATGATGGTGAACGGGGTGCCAAAGCTGACCTGTGCGGTCTTCCTTCGCGACTACCACCCCGGACTGATCCGGGTCGAGGCCCTCGCCAACTTCCCGGTCGAGCGCGATCTCGTTATCGTCCTCGACGACTTCATGGAGAAGCTCCAGGCGGTCAAGCCCTGGATCATCCGCGACGATGAGAAGCCGCTCGAGGAGGGCGAGTACCTGCAGACGCCGGAACAACGGGCCAGCTTCGAGCAGTACAGCATGTGCATCAACTGCATGCTCTGCTATTCCGCCTGCCCCGTGTACCAGAGCGAGGAAAAGTTCGTCGGCCCGGCTGCGCTGGCGCTGGCGCAGCGTTACAATCTGGACTCGCGCGACCAGGGGAACCACGAACGCAACGAGCTGATATGGGCGGACGAGGGCATCTGGGACTGCACCTTCGTCGGCGAGTGCAGCACCGTCTGCCCGAAGCACGTAGACCCCGCCGGCGCCATCCAGCAGGCCAAAGTGGAGAGCACCATCGGCTGGTTCCAGTCGTTCCTGACGCCGTTCGGCCGCAAGTCGGTCAAGGAGTAACGATGGCAAGGCCCTACCCGCGCACCGTCTCCAACACCTGGTGGCTGAAGCGCTGGCCCTACCGGATCTTCATGCTGCGCGAGCTGTCGGCGGTGTTCGTCGCCGCCTACGTCGTGCTACTGCTCGTGCTGGTGACGAAGGTGCACGACGGAGCCGCTGCGTTCGAGGGCTACTTGGACTTCCTCCAATCGCCGCTGCTGATCGCTTTCCATGTTGTGGCTCTGCTGTTCGTGATACTGCACGCTGTCACCTGGTTCCAGGCGGTGCCGAAGGGGCTGCCCCTGCGGCGCGGCGAGGAGCGGCTGCCGCCAGCGTTGATGATCGGTGCTAGTTACGTTGGCTGGCTGGCGGTCTCGGTCGTCGTCGCCGCCATCTTCCTGCTATGACCGCAAAGGGGACTGCGATGCGCAGATCGAACGAACCGCTCTTCTGGTCGCTGTTCTCCGCCGGCGGCGTCGTAGTGGCGCTGCTGGTGCCGGTCCTGATTGTGCTCACCGGCTTCGTCGTGCCTGCGGAGGAGATCGAGTTCGACCGCCTCGAGGATATCTTCACCAACCCGCTGGTCCGGATCGTGCTGTTCGGGCTGGCCTCCCTGGCCTTCTTCCATGGGGCGCATCGCTTCCGTCACACCCTGGTCGACATCGGCCTGAGGCCGCTGGCGCTGCCGATCACCGTGGTCTGCTACGTGACGGCGCTGGCCGGTACTGTGTGGGCGGCCACAGTCGCGTTCGGTTGAGCAAAAGGCCCCGTTGTCAGTGGCCTAACCTATCCCTCCAGAACCTCCGGCTGACGCCACCGCGCCTTCCCGCGTTAGACAGTCTGACCGTTGACAGCCGCCCGGCCCAGGCGTACAATCGCGGTCAGAACACCGCCTGCACTGTTCTGAGCCCCAGGTGATTGTGACCGAAAGAGGAGTCTAATCATGACCAGCCTCACGACAGACCAAGCGAACGAGCGGGTTCGTGTCATCCAGGAGTCAGCCAACTTTACCGAGGCCGCTGCCCGCTTGAACATGCCCATTACTACGCTCAAGACATGGGCAAGACGGAACCCGAAGTACGTGTCGAAGGAACTGTACGAGAGCAAGCTGCAGCTCACGCCGGAGGAACTCATAGCTCGGAAGCAATCGCTCCCGAAGGCAGTGGAGGCGGCCCGCGGCAAGCCGAGGCGATACAGTGCCAGAACACGGCCGGGGCCGGTGACGGTCACTTTATGGAAGCCAACGTCCCCGCAGCAGTTCGCCGATGCTTTCTTGGACCGCATGATGGCGTTGCGAGCGGAGGTCGGGGTTCAGGCGGAGCGGATTGCCGCGCTGGAGAACGAGACCAACCGCCTCAAGTACGAGCAGACCCAACTGGAGGCATACCGCACCGTGTCGCGCCGGCAGAAGGAGGAAGGGAACGCGGCGTTTAAGAAGAGGCTCACTGACGCTATGGGAACAGGAGAACAGTAAAGGCTTCCATGCACCCTATCCTGATGCAGTGGTGGCTAGCGGCGCTGTCGCCACCTTCACCTCGACCGTCCTCAGCGGTCTTAGCGAACCCGTTGACACCCGCCCAGCCCAGGCGCACAAATCGCGGCAAGTAGGCCCGCCACTACCCCTCCAGCACCTCCGCCTGACGCCACCGCGCCTTCCCTTGCTCCAGAAGGTCGCCGCCGTGGACGTCGTTGCACACCACCACCGGGAACTCCTCCACCTCCAGCAGCCTTATCGCCTCCGTCCCCAGCTCCTCGTAGGCGACGACCTCCACGCGCCGGATCCGCTTGGACAGCAGTGCGCCCGCACCGCCGACGGCCAGGAAATACACCGCGTGGTGCTTCCGCAGCGCCTCCCGCACCTGCGGGCCGCGGCCCCCTTTGCCGATCGCGCCCCTGAGACCGGCCTCCAGCAGGGGGATCGTGTACGGGTCCATGCGCATCGCCGTGGTGGGCCCGGCCGAGCCGATCACCTCTCCCGGCTTGGCCGGCGTGGGCCCGACGTAGTAGACTACCTGGCCGCGGACGTCCACGGGGAGCGGCTCGCCTCTGGACAGCGCCTCCACCATGCGGCGGTGAGCGGCGTCGCGGGCCGTGTACAGGCTGCCGCTGAGGAAGACGGAGTCGCCCACACGCAGCTTCTCGATGGTGTCCTCGGTCAGAGGGAGACGGATGTGGTGCTCGGCCACGGTCAGCCCTGTGAGCTGGCGCCGATCGTCTTGCCGCTCACCCGCAGGAGCACGCCCTCCGCCTGCTCCACCTGCTCGAAGGTGAAGAACGGGCAGCACTGGGCCTCCTCGTCGACGAATGTCGAGATCTCGCTCCACAGCTTGTCGGGGTCGCCGCGGAAGACGAACTCGTTCCCCTCCGCCGTCTGGCGCTGCTCCGCCAGCTGGGCGAACAGCTTGTCGGTGTCCGTCTGGCGGTGGCGCCCGTCCTCCGGTGTCAGGCGGCAGGCGGGGTCGGCGCCGGGCTCGCTGGCCGGGACCAGGCGGTGTCGTGTCGCTCACAGCGTTACCTCCTTGAGTCGCGCCGAGTGGCACTGCAGGTTGATCGCCACCGGCAGGGCCGTGATGTGCGTGGGGTAGGTCTCCATGTGCACCGCCAGCGCCGTGTTGCGGCCGCCGACGGCCTGCGGGCCCAACCCCAGGGCGTTCACCTTCTCGAGCAGCTCCGCCTCGAACTCCGCCGTCTCGGCGTCCCCATTCGGCTCCCCGACCTTACGGGTGAGCGAGCGTTTCGCCAGGTACATGGAGTGCTCCGCGGTGCCGCCGATCCCCACGCCGACGATGAGCGGCGGGCAGGGGTTGCCGCCGGACTCCTCCACCGTCTTCAGGACGAACTCCGTGATCGCGGCCTTGCCGGCGGCGGGCAGCATCATCGTGAAGCGGGACATGTTCTCGCAGCCGCCGCCCTTGGGCATGAGCATGATGCGCAGCCTGTCACCGGCGACGATCTCCGTATGCACCACCGGCGGCGTGTTGTCCTTCGTGTTGAGGCGGGCCGAGAACGGCTTCTCCACGATGGATGCCCGCAGGCGGCCCTCCGTGTAGCCGGCGCCCACGCCTTCCCGCAGCGCGTCCGTGAGCGCCCCGCCGACGATGTGCACGTCCTGGCCCACCTCCAGGAAGATGACGGTGGTGCCCGTGTCCTGGCAGAGCGGCAGCCGCTCCTCGCCCGCCAGCTCCGCGTTCTCCAGGATCTGGTCCAGCACTATCACCCCCAGCGGCGACTCCTCCGACTCCCGCGCCTGCTTCAGGGAGTCGAGGACGTCCTCCGGGAGCTGGGTAGCGGCGTCCTGGCAGAGCCGGCTGACGTTATCCCGTATCTGGTCGACGTGGACCTCACGCATCGCGATTCAATGATAGCACGCGGAGCGGTACGTCCCGAGCCTGTCGAACCGCGACCGGATTAGACTGTATAATTGTTGACCTGTAGCCTATGTCTGAGCCGAAGCGCCCAACACCAGAGCCGAGCCGCCCGTAGATGCCCGGCTACGGCGTTCTCGACGCTAACAGTGGCGCCGGATTGCTCCCTTGGAGCTGGGCGGCGGAGCGCCTGTCAAACGCGCGCAACTACTTCGTATCGACAACCCGTCCCAATGGGCGGCCCCACACGATGCCTGTGTGGGGCGTCTGGCTGGACGACGTGTTCTTCTTCAGCACCGGGCGGCAGTCTCGGAAGGCTCGCAACCTGGCCGCCAGCCCGGATTGCGTCGTCTGCCCGGATAACGCCGAGGAGCCGGTAATCCTTGAGGGTGTGGCGGAAGAGATCACCGACGACTCCGTCCTGCGCCCGTTTATAGACGCCTACAAAGAGAAGTACGATTGGCAGTTGGATCCCAGCCAGGGCCCCTTGTACGTCGTTCGCCCCCGCGTGGCGTTCGCCTTCATTGAGAACGCTAGCGACTTTCCTGGCAGCGCCACGCGTTGGACGTTCGGCGATGAGTGAGCCGCTCTACGCCTTCGTCTCGATAAGCCCCACCAGCTCCTTGACGGCGGCCGCGGCCTTGCGCAGCCCCTCCACCTCGTCGTCCGCCAGCGGCGGCTCCAGCACCTGCTCGATGCCGTCGGCGCCCAGCTTCACCGGCACCCCCACGAACGCGTCCTGGATGCCGTATTCGCCCTGGAGGTAGGCGCAGCAGGGGAGGACGCGCTTCTTGTCCAGGAGGATGGACTCCACCATCTCCACCGTCGCGGCCGCCGGGGCGTAGAAGGCGGAGCCCGTCTTGAGGAGGGACACGATCTCGGCGCCGCCGTTGCGGGCCCGCTGCACCACCGCCTCGATGCGCTCCTTCGGCAGGAGCGAGGTCAGCGGCACGCCCCCCACCATCGCGTTGCTCACGATCGGCACCATCGTCGCCTCCGTGTGGCCCCCATAGACGAAGGCGTGCACGTCCTGCACGGAGGCGCCCGTCTCCCAGGCGATGAACGTCCGGTAGCGGGAGGAGTCCAGCATTCCGCCCTGGCCGATGACACGGTTCTTGGGCAGCTTGGTGGTCTCCAGCGTGACGTGACACATCGCGTCCATCGGGTTGGCGAAGATGACCAGCACGGCGTCCGGGGAGTGCTTGACGGTGGCGGAAGCGACATCGCGGACGATGCCGGCGTTAATGTTCAGCAGCTCCTCGCGCGTCATCCCCGGCTTGCGGGGCACGCCGGAGGTGATGACGACGACGTCGGAGCCGGCGGTGTTCTTCCAGTCGTTGCTGCCGGTGACGCTGCCGTTGAAGCCGGCCACGGCCGCCGACTGCGAAAGGTCGAGCGCCTTACCCTGAGGCAGGCCCTCGATGATGTCCTGCAGGACGACATCGATGTAGCCGGTCTCGGCTAGACGCTGGGCCATGGTGCTGCCGGTCATGCCGGCGCCGACCACAGTAACTTTACGTCGCATGGGGCGAACTCCTTTCGGGCAGGGCGGCGCGCCTGGGCTCTTATTGCTCCTTCAGCTTCTCGATCACCGCGTCGGCGACCTGTGAGGTGCCGACGGCGGTGGGGTCGTCCGGCGTGGGCTTCATGTCGTAGGTCACGCTCTTCCCCTCGGCGATGACGGCGGCGATGGCGGCCTCCAGGCGGTCCCCGGCCGATTGTTCGCCGATGTGGCGCAGCATCATCATGCCGGAGAACATCATCGCCATCGGGTTGATCTTGTTCATGCCGGTGTACTTGGGGGCGCTGCCGTGCACCGGCTCGAACACGGCGAGCTCATCGCCGAGGTTGGCGCCGGGGGCGATGCCCAGGCCGCCGACGAGCCCGGCGCAGAGGTCGGACAGTATGTCACCGTAGAGGTTGGGCAGCACCAGCACGTCGTACAGCTCCGGCTTCTGGACAAGCTGCATCGTCATGTTGTCCACCAGCACCTCCTGGTAGGGGATCTCCGGATACTCTTCCGCCACCCTGCGGGCCACGGCGAAGAAGAGGCCGTCCGTGAACTTCATGATGTTGTCCTTGGCCACGGCGGTCACCTTCTTGCGTCCGAACCGGCGGGCGTACTCGAAGGCGAAGCGGACGATGCGCTCGCTGCCGTACTCCGAGATGACCTTGAGGGAGAGGCCGGCGTCATCACGGATCGGGCCCAGGTCAGCGGCGTCCGTGATCTCCGATATCTTGGCGATCGCCGGATCGCCTCGCTCAAACTCCACCCCCGCGTACAGATCCTCGTGGTTCTCCCGTACGATCACCAGGTCGACGTTGTCGTAGCGGGTACGGACGCCAGGGTAGTACTTGGCTGGGCGCACGCAGGCGTAGAGGTCTAGCATCTTGCGCAGCGCCACGTTGACGGAGCGAAAGCCGCCGCCGCGAGGCGTGGTTATGGGGCCCTTGATCGCGACCTTGTTGTTGCGGATGGAGTCCAGAACGTCGTCTGGGAGTACGGAGCCGTACTGCTCCGCGGCGCCGATGCCGGCCTCCTGGACATCCCAGTCGAACTGAACGCCGGTGGCCTCTAGGACGCGGACGGTGGCTTCGCTGATCTCGGGGCCGACGCCGTCGCCCGGTATGAGGGTGATCCTATGGGGCATGCACCATTCTTTCGCTAGCTGGGTGGCCGCGCCTATGATAGCAAACGGGCGCCGCTATACGATAGGTTGCGGATGCGCGCACGTCAGGCTGTGCGCCAGGGATCGGCGGGGATGGCCGGGTTCGTCAGGGCGTGGCGGCGGAACGCGCTCTCCCAGGCCGCTCGCCTGGGCCAGATCAGCAGGTGCCCCACCAGAGCGGTGCCGCAGAACAGATAGAGGTCCAATCGCTCGCTGCCCAGCATGTAGAGCAGCAGCCCGAACACGGCTACACTGCCCGTTATCGCCACCTTGAGGATGTGGTTGGTTACGAGAGCTCCGGACAGGGCGATGGCCGGCTCTTTATCGCTCTTCCCTACCATGTTGTCAATAAACCGATCGCGGTTGTAGATCAGAAAAAGTGCGACGTTGACGGCGCTGTATGCCAGCGCGCCGAGGCGTAGCCACATCAGATTATCGCCGAACCATTCAGGCCCGTAGCCGCGGCCGACGAACTCGGGGTTGCCCCAACGTATCGTCTCGCCGACGATAACGTATATCACGATCGACCCTGCGAAAGCCAGATGTATGGTGAGGGTGTTCTGGAACGCCTGGCTCGGCGTCTGCGGGCTATCCCGCCTGGGCCATAACATGGTTTAGCAGGCCGGCCTCCTGGACATCCCAGTCGAACTGAACGCCGGTGGCCTCTAGGACGCGGACGGTGGCTTCGCTGATCTCGGGGCCGACGCCGTCGCCCGGTATAAGGGTGATCCTATGGGGCATGCACCATTCTTTCGCTAGCTGGGTGGCCGCGCCTATGATAGCAAACGGGCGGCGCTATACGATAGCTAGTGGTACGCGCAGGTCAGGCTGTGCGCCTGGAACGCCTGGCTCGGCGTCTACAGGCTAGCCCGCGTGGGCTTTGATGTGGTTCAGCAAGCCGCCCTCCCGCAGCACCTCTACCTGGCGCTCGCTCAGGTTGTGGCGGGCGCTGAACTCGTATCCCTGAGTGGTGTTGCGGACGGTCACCTCGCCGCTGCCCACGACATCGCGCACGTCGGTGATCTCCAGCACGTCGTCCACGTTGATACGGTCGTAGTCACCATCCTTTACGAAGACGAGCGGCAGTATGCCGAAGTTCACCAGGTTGGTCTGGTGCACAAGG
>JADFRV010000139.1 GCA_022561095.1 Chloroflexota bacterium
GCTACATTCGCGCTCTGGAGCACGCCCTGGCCGATCTGAATCCCCGCTACCGGCATCGCCGAGAAGAACACCCTTAGCGCCAGCTTCCCCTCCTTCTCCTCCTCGTGCTTCTCCGGCAGGTCCGCCCGCACCTCCGCCCCCGTCAGCGTCACCGTCAGCGCGCCAGCCGTCGCCGATCCGCTCGCAGCGACCTCCTGCGGCTCCAGCGATACCAGCTCGCCCGCCCCCGGCGTTAGCGGCACCATCGCCTGGTTGTTCGAGGGCAGCCCCACGACCAGCACGGCATCATCGAAGCTGAACGCCTCGTCCACCTGGAACGTGATCAGCCCGTTGGAGCTCAGACCGCCCGGTACCTGGGGGATCTCCTGATCGAGAGTCGGCCCCGTGTAGTTCTGCCCGCCTGACTGCAGCACCAGCGTCGAGTTCGGCGTCGCGTCAGAGTCGCTCAGGTTCTCGAACACCACATCGATCTCCATACCGAGTATCCCGACACCGCCCGCGGTCAACCTCGCCTCACCCAGCGTCACCTTGAACCCGGCGTGCCAGTACGACTCGTCCACCTGGACTGACTCTTCCTCCGCTGCTGGCGGGGGCGTCGCCTCGCCGTCCAGCTCCTCCGTCTCGACAACCGTGGGCGTCTCGCCGCCGCCGCTACTGCACGCGGCCAGCAGCATAGCCGCCAAGGCGAGCGCTGCCAGGCCGAAAACGATGCCGTATCGTCTCACGTTTCGCTCCTCCCGTTCAAGCCGTCGCTGAAGATGTAGCTTACACCGGTGGCGACCGGGAGTCTAACGAACCATTTGCCGCCTGACGCCTCAGCTTGAGCGTGTGCCCTGCCGTCTACGCGTCCCGCTCGCGCTGGGCGAGCGTCGCCTGGGCGGCGGCCAGGCGGGCGATGGGGAGTCGCAGGGCCGAGCAGGAGACGTAGTCCAGCCCGGCGCGGTGGCAGAAGTCGATGCTGTCGGGGTCGCCGCCGTGCTCGCCGCAGAGGCCGAGCTCCAGCTCCGGGTTGGCCGCGCGTCCCTCCTCCACGGCGATGCGGATGAGCCGGCCCACGCCGGCCTCGTCCAGCTGCTGGAAGGGGTTGCGGGGTAGGAGGCCGGACTCCAGGTAGAAGCGCAGGAATTTCTCCTCGGCGTCATCACGGCTGAATCCGAACGTCATCTGGGTGAGGTCGTTGGAGCCGAAGGAGAAGAAGCGGACCTCAGGGGCGATACGGTCAGCGGAGAGGGCGGCGCGGGGGAGCTCAATCATGGTGCCGAACGGAATCGTTACCGGCTCCCCGGGGCAGTCTTCAATCTCCCGAGTGATCCTCTCAAGGCGGGTGTTGAGGGCGCGCAGCTCGCTGGCGTCCATCACCAGCGGGATCATGATCTCCGGCCTGGGATCGAGCCCTTCGCGGGCTAGGTCGCAGGCGGCGCGCGCGATGGCCCGCACCTGCATCTCGTACACGTCCGGGTAGGTGAGGCCTAAGCGGCAGCCGCGGTGGCCCAGCATCGGGTTCGCCTCCTGGAGGGACTTGGCGGACTCCAGCAGACGCTCCTTCTCTTCCAGCGTCTGGGGATCGCCGCCCGTGGCGCGGAGGACGGCCACCTCCTGCAAGAGCGACTCGTACGGCGGTAGGAACTCGTGCAGAGGAGCATCCAGGAGGCGGATGACGACAGGCTTGCCGTCCATGATCCGAAGGATGTCACGGAAGTCGGCGGTCTGGTACTCGGCCAGGCGGTCCAGCGCTGTCCCGTAGGCCTTGGCGTCCTCGCTGTTGGCGAGTCGCGCCTCGGCGGCGCGCAGTCGCTTCTGGGCTGCCTCGCGGGCCTCGCCTGTCGCTTGATTCACTGCTCCCCGGGCATCCTCTATCTCGCTTTCCATCTGGGAGACCGCGGGTGCCTTGGTGAGCATCTCTCGAACGAAGGGGAGGCGCTCCGGCTGGAAGAACATGTGCTCCGTGCGGCAGAGGCCGATGCCTTGAGCGCCGAAGGTGAGGGCCTGGCGGGCGTCATCGGGGGTATCTGCGTTGGCGCGGACGCCCAGGCGGCGGATTTCGTCAGCCCAGGTGAGGAGTTGAGTGAGCTCGCCGGTGCCGCTGACGTCAGGCGGCACAGTCTCAATGCGGCCGGCGAAGACCTCGCCGGAGAAGCCGTCGATGCTGATCTCCTCCCCCTCGTGGAGTTCTGTGCCGTTGGCTGACAACAGCCGGCGGCGAGTGTCGACCCGCAGGCTGGCGCAGCCGACGACGGCCGGCTTGCCGAGGCCGCGGGTGACGACGGCGGCGTGGCTGGTGACACCGCCGCGGCTGGTGAGGATGGCAGCGGCGCGGAGGATACCGGGCATGTCGTCGGGGCTGGTCTCGGGCCGGACAAGGATCAAGGACTCGCCGGCGTCGGCGCTGGCGGCGGTCTCGGAGTCGAAGACGATGCGACCGGTGGCAGCTCCCGGGGAGGCGTTGAGGCCCTGGGCCAGGCGCCGTCCCTGGCGGACGGCCTCCTGCTTGGCCGCCTCATCGAAGCGGGGCACGAGGAGCTGAGCTAGGTCCGCGGCGGGGACGCGGCGGACCGCTTCCTCGTGACTGATGAGGCCTTCCCGCGCCATATCGAGGGCGGCCTTGACGGCGGCCGCTGCCGTCCGCTTGGCGGAGCGGGTCTGGAGAACGTAGAGTCGACCGTGCTCCACCGTGAACTCGACATCCTGCACGTCGGCGTAATGACGCTCCAGACGATCGACGATCTCCACCAACTCCCGGTGCACGTCCGGCATCTCATCGGCGAGGCCGGCGATGGGTTTAGGCGTGCGGGCGCCGGAGACGACGTCCTCGCCCTGGGCGTTGGGCAAGTACTCGCCGTAGAGCTCGCGGTCGCCGGTGGTGGGGCTGCGGCTGAAGCAGACGCCGGTGCCGCTGTCCCAGCCGCTGTTACCGAAGACCATGGCCATGACGTTGACCGCGGTGCCGATGTCGTGAGGGATGTGGTGATACTCGCGGTAGGCGGTCGCCCGGGCGCTGTTCCAGCTCTCGAATACCGCGTGGATGGCGATCCGCAGCTGCTCCCACGGATCGGACGGGAATGGCGTGGAGGAGCGCTCCCGGATGATCTCCCTGAAGCGCTCGACGATCTCTTGGAGGGCGTCTGGATCGAGTTCGGCGTCGGAGGCGGCTCCCGTGCGGGCCTTGGCCTCCGCGAGGGCGTCCTCAAACGGCTCGGCCTCCAGACGGAGGGCGACCTTGGCGAATAGCTGGATGAAGCGGCGGGAGGAGTCTAGGGCGAACCGGCGGTCGCCGGTGGCCTGGGCAAGGCCGTCCACCGTGTCATCGCTCAGTCCGAGGTTGAGGATCGTGTCCATCATCCCCGGCATCGAGAACTTGGAGCCGGAGCGGACCGAAACGAGGAGGGGGTTGGTGAGGTCGCCGAAGCGGCGGCCCACGGCCTCCTCAATCTCCGCGACGTGCTGTCGGATGCTGTCCCACAGCCCCTCGGGGAGAGCACCGCCGAGACGGGAGTACTCGCGGCAGGCCTCGGTGGTGATTACGAAGCCGGGCGGTACCGGCAGGCCCAAGCGGGCCATCTCGCAGAGGTTGGCGCCCTTGCCGCCCAGCAGGTCCCGCATATCCGCGCCGCCCTCGCGGAACCGGTAGATATATTTCGTGCTGCCCACCGTGTGTCCACCACCCATCAGCGTGCGCTTGTCCGAATGTAGGTATGGGGTGACGGTCTAGAGCCGATTGCCCACGGTGCATTCAAACCCGGCTTCAAGCAGGTATTCCTCCTTGATTACGCGCCGCAAGGCCACCTTGGAGGGCCAGGCCGTCAGGCTCTCGCGAAACGGTGACCGGCCGCGACTGCAATATATGCATCTTCCCGTTCTCCTCGGCCCACTCGATGTCTTGTGGCGCCCCGTAGTACTCCTCCACCCTCTTCCCGATCGCCGCCAGCGCTGCGATCTCCTCATCGGAGAGCTTCTGTAGCTGGACATCGTCCTTGGGCACCTCCAGCCAGCGGTTGTTCTCCTCGCCGAAGGTGGTGGAGTCCTCGTTGCGGAGGAACTGCTTGTCCTGCCGGGCTACTGTCTTCTGCAGGATGCTCAGGGATTCCTTGTCCAGAACATACAGGTCGGGCGTCAATGCGCCCGACACGACTGCCTCGCCGAGGCCGTAGATGGCCTCGATTACTATTTTCGTCTTGTCTCCACTTACCGGCTCTATCGTGAACATCACGCCGGAGCGGTTGGACTGGACCATCCTTTGCACCGGCACGGCTATGCCTACCTTCAAGTGCTCGAAGCCCACCTGCCCGCGGTAGAAGATCGCCCGCGCCTCAAACAGTGATGCCCAGCAGGCCTGCACAGCAGCGACTACGTTCTCCTCGCCGATGACGTTAAGGAAGGTGCTCTGCTGTCCCGCGAAGGAGGCCTCCACCAAGTCCTCTGCCGTAGAGGAGCTGCGCACCGCTACCGGCCCCTCACCAAGCTCGCGATAGGCGCGGCGGATCTCGGCAGCGACGTCACCCGGCATCTTCGATTCCGTGATCAGACGTTTGATCTCATCGGCCACACGCTGGAGGCGGGCGCTATCGTTGGGGTCAAGGTTAGACAGAAGATCAGAGATCTTCGGTTTGAGGCCGGACTGCCCAAGGAAGTCGAAGTAGGTGTGAGAGGTAACGATAAACCCAGGCGGGACGGGTATCTTGGCCTTTGTGAGTTCGCCCAGGTTAGAACCTTTGCCGCCGGCCAGGCCGACATCGTCCTTGTCCACTTCCTGGAACCAAACCAGTCGCTTCACCTAGAGCTCCTCCCTTAGACAGCCTTACAGGGCAGTCCTCCTGAGGATCCACGACAGCCAATTATATAGGACAAGTCCATATTTGTCTACCTAATAACTCCGGACGCGAGCGATAGACGCAAGCTATGGCTCTGATCCAATTAGAGTATTTACAGAGTGGCGTCTGGCTATTCGACGGTGACGGTCTTAGCCAGGTTTCGCGGCTGATCGATGTCACAGCCGCGGCGCAGGGCGATGTGATAAGAGAAGAACTGCAAGGGGATAGTGGTGAATATGGGTGAGAGCAGCGGGGACGCCTCAGGAATGTAGATGACATGGTCCGCCTTGGCCGCCAGCTCTTCGTCCCCCTCTGAGCCCAGGGCGATCACCGTCCCCTCGCGCGCTTTCACCTGCTCGATGTTGCTCATCATCTTGTCGTGCATCTCGTCCTTAAGCGCGATAGCGATGACCGGCATCTCTGGGTCTATGAGGGCGATGGCCCCGTGCTTCATCTCGCCGGCCGGGTATCCTTCGGCGTGGATGTAGCTGACCTCTTTGAGCTTGAGGGCGCCCTCCAAGGCCACCGGAAACTGGATGCCCCGGCCCAGGTAGAGGAAGTTGTTGTAGCGGTGAAACTGGTGGGCCAGCCGCTCGAACTCCGCCTCCCGCTTGGTCACCTCGCCGGCCAAGTAAGGCACCCGTGCGAGCGGTTCCAAGAGCCCGCCCATCCGCTCTTGATCGATTAGACCGCGCGCCTGACCCAGATAGCAGGCGAGCAGGTACGACGCCGTCACTGAGGCGGTGAATGTCTTAGTGCTGCAGACGCCGATCTCCAAGCCGCAGCGGGTGTACACTACGCCATCGGCGATGCGTGTGGCCTGGCTGCCTACGACGTTGCAGATGGCTATCTGCGGCGCACCCCGTTTTTTCGCCTCCTCCATGGCAGCTAACGTATCCACCGTCTCACCGGACTGGCTCACCGATACGACTAGCGTGTCAGGCGCAATGATGGGCGCGCGGTAGCGGTATTCGGAGGCGTTGTCCACCTCCGCTGGTATCCCCGTAGGCCTCCCAGCCGGTCGCGGCGGCGCCGCGCAACGCCAGGCAGGAGATTCCCGCCGCCACCCGGTGCTGCTTGAGGCTCCTCCGAT
>JADFRV010000140.1 GCA_022561095.1 Chloroflexota bacterium
CTCTCCCTTTGCTTTGAGGGCTCGGCTGACAGCGTATTCGAGCTCCTCCTTGCAACCTTCTCGGTTCAAGCTATTGGGCGTCAGCAGGAAGGCGCAGCCGCTCAACGGTGAGCGTGTGATCTTCCTGCCTATCTGCCCCCAAAGGCGCCGTCCAGGAATGAGCGCCCGTTTGTCGTAGATTACCGTTATTCCGAGTGCCTCTAATTCCTGAACGAGCCAACTGAAGTCGCCGCCCTCGTCGTCCTTCCAGGCGTAGGTGATCCAAAGAGGGTCCACGCCCCGGATTCTAACGCAGAGCCGGCGTGGTGTCTAAGCGAGGAGGATCTCAGACCCCCTCCCGCCGCCGATGCGGAGCTCGTTGTCGTAGTGACGACCTTTCCGCCTCGGCCTGATCCGACGCCGCCAGCAACTTCGGCCTAGTGCCGTAGCAGCGCCCCAACCGGCGTGAACGTCTTGTGCTCCCGCGCCGCGTCCTCGTAGCCGAAGCCACGCAGGTAGTTGTCCGTCGTCATCAGCGAGCTGTGACCCAGGAAGTGTTGGAGCGCCTTCACGTTGGCGCCGTTCCTCAAGGCAAAGGCGGCGAATGTGTGACGCCATCTGTGCGGGCTGGTGGAGATGCCCGCCCGCTTGCCCAGGCGCTTGATGCGTTGGTAAAGGGCGTGGACGCCGATCCTGGTGCCGCGGGCATGGTAGTTCTGTCCGAAGCCCCGATTGATGAACAGAGGGGCATCGGCGGTCGGCTGGCGACGCATCTCCAGGTAGTGCTCCAGCGCCTTCCGCGTCATCTCGGAGATCCGTACCCAGCGCTCCTTCTCACCCTTGCCCCGCACCTTGATAAGCTCGCCGTCCAGGTCCCCGACGTCCAGCGAGCAGACTTCACCGGCCCGTAGACCCGTGTCCAGGAGCAGAAGGAGCATAGCCGTCATCTCCTGGGCGTCCCAGGGGTGCCAGAGGGCGGGGTCCGCCGCCTCCTTGAGTAGCGCCTGCACCTCCTCCTGGGTGTGGGTCTTGCGGATGTAGTGCCGCTCCCGGGCCTTGGGGACGGCCTTCATTAGATCGAGTCGGCAGTAGCCCATCAGGCCGCACCAGTTGACGAAGACGCCGAGGCGCATCCGGTAGCTGTTCAGTGTAGTGGCGCTGACGCCGCGCTCATGCGTCCAGGCCAGGTAGTCCAGTAGGACCGGCACGTCGATGTCCTCCGTCTCCGAGAGCTCGCGCGCCGCCAGGAACCGCAGCAGCATCCCCAGGTCCAGGCGGTACGTCTCGATCGTCTTGTCCGCGCAGGCGATCGCCAGGCGGCTGCGTATGAAGGCCTCCAGGGCCGTCTGGAGCTCCATCACGCCCCCTCCTTATCGGCCAGGGAGCAGCTGCGCTCCCCATATCCGTCGATGCTGAGCCGCCGGGTGCCCGCCGGGCAGTTGGCCATTAGCAGGCCCCGGCCCCGGCCGACAAGATCGGCGCCGTCCAGCAGGGAGTAGCGCAGCCAGCGGCCGCCCTCCTCCGTGGCGTCGACGATCATGCTACCGGCGCAGCCGCAGCAGTCGACGTAAATCGCCGACAGGCTGGAGCCGACCAGGTGCCAGTGGTGAGCGCCGCTGTCGAGCCCCGTCGTGTGGGGGTGTTCTATGCTCATGCGTGGCCTCCTCTCGTTTGCGTCTGTGCACGATGTACACCGCGCCCTCAGGACGCGTCAAACGAGATTGGCCACGTCTGCCCACTATGCCAGCTGGTAAGTTGAAATTACCAGGTGGTGATTTTCGTCGGAGAGCTCGCGGCTTCGAGGAATACCAATGCAACAAAAGAGCGATCTGACTGGCACCGCAATATTCACTTGGTAGAAACGCACCCTGACTGGTAGCTAGTATCTTATTGTCATATAATGAGGCCGAGGTTGCTGCCGTAACCTCGACTCACACTTACTTGGAGGTGCTACTTTTGACATCCGAAGACCCAGAGGGAGGGACGCTGGACAGGGATGAGCCCCAGTCCATGGCTGCCCTCCTGGAACAGGAGACCACTCCTTATACCGAACTCCGCCGTGGGGACATCGTAGAAGGGGCGGTCGTTGGCACCGATCGCGACGGCATCTTAGTCGACATCGGCGCCAAGTCTGAGGGCGTCATCCCCGCCAACGAGATGCATTCCCTCCAGCCGGAAGGAGCCTCCAAGCTTCAGATGGGGGAGAAGGTCCTCGTCTTCGTCGTGCAGCCGGAGTCGCCGGATGGCCAGATTATCCTCTCTCTGGACCGCGCCCGCGGCGAGCAGGGCTGGCGCGTCCTTCAAGAGTACATGGACCAGAATCAGGCGTTTGAGGGCTACGTTACGGGCAGTAACAAGGGCGGTCTCCTGGTAAACGTGGAGGGCGTTAACTCCTTCATCCCGCTGTCCCAGATCGCTATCGGCCGGCCGGAACGCGGCGACCCGGAGACCACCGAGAAGGCGCTGGCGGAATGGATCGGACGCACCCTGACCCTCAAAGTGATCGAGCTGAACCGCAGGCGGAATCGGGCCATCGTTTCAGAACGGGCGGCGATGCAGGAGAAGCGCGCCGCTGAGAAGGAACGCTTGCTTCAGGAGCTCAACGAAGGCGATATACGCAACGGCAGCATAACCAGCATCCGGGACTTCGGCATCTTTGTGGACGTGGGCGGTGCGGACGGCCTTGTCCACCTTTCGGAGCTCTCCTGGGAGCGTACTCCCAAGTCGCCGAATGACCTGTTCAACGTCGGTGACGAGGTGGAGGTTTACGTGCTGAAGGTGGATCAGGAGAGCAAGAAGATCGCCCTCAGCCTGCGACGCGCCCAACCCGAGAAATGGGAGGAGATGGTCGCCGGGTTCCGCGAGGGCCAGATCGTCCCCGGTCAGGTGACCAAGCTCGCACCTTTTGGCGCCTTCGTGCGGTTGGACGGCCCCATTGAGGGGTTGATCCACATCTCCGAGCTCGTTGACCGGCGGATCAACCATCCTAAGGAGATCGTCGATGAGGACGGTGTCGTCCCCGTTAAGATCGTGCGCATAGAGCATGACCGACACCGCCTCGGCCTGTCCCTGAGGCAAGCTCGCGACAAGGCCGAGGAGGACGGCTGGGTGTTCAACGACTGCGGTGGCGTCATCACAGGGCCGGAAGAGGTGTACGCCAAACTGGGCGTTGTGGCGCCGCCGAGGCCGGAGCCTGAGGCCGCTGCCGAGAAGCCGGAGGCTGAGGCCGAGCCTGCGCTGGGCACTATGGAGGCGGCAATGAAGGCGGCCGAGGCTGAGGCGGGAGAGGCTGCGGAGCCCGAGGCGGCTGCGGCGGAGGAGTCCGAGACGGAAGAGGCCACGGAGTCTGAGACTGAGGCCGGGGCGGAAGAGACAGCTGCGGTGGAAGAGCCTGAGACTGAGGCCGAGGCGGAAGAGGCTGCGGAGCCCGAGACCGAAGAGGCCACGGAGTCTGAGACTGAGGCCGGGGCGGAAGAGACAGCTGCGGTGGAAGAGCCTGAGACTGAGGCTGAGGCGGGAGAGGCTGCGGAGCCCGAGGCGGCTGCGGCGGAGGAGCCCGAGACGGAAGAGGCCACAGAGTCTGAGACTGAGCCCGAGGCGGCTGCGGCGGAGGAGCCCGAGACGGAAGAGGCCACAGAGTCTGAGACTGAGCCCGAGGCGGCTGCGGCGGAGGAGCCCGAGACGGAAGAGGCCACGGAGTCTGAGACTGAGGCCGAGGCGGGAGAGGCTGCGGAGCCACAATCTGAAGCTAAGGTGGAAGAGGTTACCGAGGCAGAGGCCACTGCCGAGGAGGCAGGGGAGGAAGAGGCCGAAACCGCCAGCGAATCTGAAATTGAAGACGAACCTACTGTAACGGAAGACACTCCGGATGCGTTGAACAAAGTGAAGGATGCGTCTGCTGAGGTCGAGACCGAGGCTGACGAGGGCGCTGAGCCTGCGAAGGACGAGACGAGCGACTAGATATTGGGCTGGAGCATAGGTCATGGCAGATAGGTTCGACAAGTTTACGGAGAGAGCTCGCAGGGTTCTGACTCTGGCCCAGGAAGAGGCCCTGCGCTTCAATCACAACTACATCGGTACGGAGCACCTGCTCCTCGGTCTCGTGCGTGAGGGCGAGGGCGTAGCGGCCAAGGTGCTGGCCAACCTCGGTGTCGAACTTAACAAGGTCCGCTCCGCCGTCGAGTTCATCATCGGCCGCGGCGATCGCGCGGTGATGGGCGAGATAGGGCTTACGCCTCGGGCGAAGAAGGTTATCGAGCTTGCCGTGGACGAGGCGCGTCGCCTGGGCCACCATTACATCGGCACGGAGCACCTGCTCCTCGGCCTCGTGCGCGAGGGCGAGGGCATCGCCGCCGGCGTTCTGGAGAGCCTGGGCGTGAGCCTGGAAAAGCTGCGCGCGGAGGTCACGCGCATCCTCTCGCAGAGCATGCCTCAGGGAGCGTCTCAGGGAGGTCGCGCCTCCACCCGCACGCCGACCGTCGACCAGTTGGGGATCGACCTAACGGCCGCAGCGCGGGCCAGCAAGCTGGATCCAGTAATCGGCCGTGACAAAGAGATCGAGCGCGTGGTGCAGATACTCTCTCGCCGCACCAAGAACAACCCTGTGCTTATTGGCGAGCCCGGCGTAGGCAAGACAGCCATCGTGGAGGCGCTGTCCCAGCGAGTGGTCAAAGGCGAAGTGCCGGAGATGCTCCAGGGCAAGCGCATCGTGACTCTGGATATCGGCAGCTTGGTGGCCGGGACGAAGTACCGTGGTGAATTCGAGGAGCGGCTGAAGAAGGTCATCGAGGAGCTGAAGAGCGCGGGCAACTGCATTCTGTTCATCGATGAGATGCACATGCTGGTGGGCGCCGGCGCCGCCGAAGGCGCCGTGGATGCCGCCAACATACTTAAGCCGTCGTTGGCCCGCGGCGAGCTTCAATGCATTGGCGCCACCACTCTGGATGACTACCGGAAACACATCGAGAAGGACGCCGCCCTGGAGCGCCGCCTCCAGCCAATCGTGGTGGAGGAGCCGACTACCGAGCAGACGATAGCCATCTTGCACGGGATCAGGGCCCGCTACGAGGAGCACCACCATCTCACCATCAGCGATGAGGCGCTGAAGGTGGCGGCTGAGCTAGCCTCCCGCTATGTGCCAGACCGCTTCCTCCCCGACAAGGCGATAGACCTGGTGGACGAAGCCGCATCGCGGGTGCGCATCAAGCGCTCCTACGCCCCGCCTTCGCTGCAGGAGGCGAGCAAGGGGCTGGAGAGCCTGCGGCGTGAGAAGGAGGAGGCGATCGCCGCCCAGCAGTACGAGTTCGCCGCCCAGCTCCGTGACCGCGAGGTGCACCTCCAGGATAAGCTGGAGGGGATGCAGGAGGGCTGGAAGACGGAGAGAGAAGAGTCCAAGCCGATTGTTACGGAGGAAGACATCTGCGAGGTCGTCGCCATGTGGACCGGTATCCCGGTCACGCGTATCGCCTCTGAGGAGTCGCAGCGGCTGCTCCACATGGAGGACGCGCTTCACGAGAGGGTAGTGGGCCAGGACGAGGCGATCCACAATATCGCCAAGGCCGTGCGGCGTGCCCGCGCCGGGCTTAAGGACCCGCACCGCCCCATCGGCGTGTTCATGTTCCTGGGACCCACCGGTGTGGGCAAGACGTTCCTCGCCCGGATCCTCGCCGAGTTCATGTTCGGCAACGAAGAGGCGATGCTCAAGCTGGACATGTCCGAGTTTATGGAGAAGCACAACGTCTCCAGGCTCATCGGCGCCCCGCCGGGCTACGTGGGCTACGAGGACGCAGGCCAGCTTACCGACATGGTTCGTCGCAAGTCCTATTGCCTCATCCTCTTGGACGAGATCGAGAAGGCTCACCCGGACGTGTATAACATGCTTCTCCAGATCTTCGACGACGGTCACCTCACCGACGCCAA
>JADFRV010000141.1 GCA_022561095.1 Chloroflexota bacterium
ATACCGCCCGTCATAGCGTCCGCGCCGCCACTCACTTGCGGTATGAGCGGATGCTGAGGCTACACATTCTCCCCGAATTGGGCCACCTGAAACTAGCCCACGTCAGCGCGGGTGATCTGGACGCCTGCTATACCCGTCTGCTGGACAAGGGGCTGTCCGCGAAAACCGTCAGGCTGGCCCATGCCATCGTTCACCGTGGGCTCTCTCACGCGCTGCGCCGGGGCGCAGTCGCCTCTAACGTCGCCTCTATCGCTACCGTGCCCACGGCCCCCAGGCGGGAGTATCGCGCCCTGACACCGGCAGAGGCGGGCCGACTCTTGAAAGCAGCCATGAGTGACCGCTTGTACGGGTTGTACTCCCTGGCCTTGAACACGGGTATGCGGCAGGCCGAATTATTGGGGCTCAGGTGGGCTGACATAGACTTGGCGGGGGCCGTCCTCCATGTTCGCCAGCAAGTCTACCGTCTCAAAGGCGAGTGGGTTTTCACCGAGCCGAAGACGGCGGCGGGCAGGCGCACGATCTCACTGTCGGGTGCCTGCGTAGAGGCGCTGAGAGAGCGGAGGATAGCGCAGAACAAGGAACGCCTACGGGCGCAGACCTGGGGGGACTTGGACTTGGTATTTAGCACCACGACCGGCACCCCCACGGAAAAAGGAAACCTTCTGCGCCGCAGCTTCCAACCCCTGTTAAAGCGGGCCGACTTGTCCCCCATGCGTTTTCACGATCTGCGCCACGCCTGCGCCTCCCTGCTGCTTGCGGCGGGGACAAATCCCAAAGTCGTTCAAGAGCGATTGGGACACAGCAGCATCGCCGTGACGATGGACATTTACAGCCACACGCTGCCAAGCTTGCAAGCGGACGCGGCAGAGAGCTTGGATAGGCTGCTGGCGACCGGCACCTAGCCCCGCGTGGCTGTCACCGTGGCTGTCAAACGCGACTTCGGCCCCACTCAGGGGCCGTTTTCGTATCTAGGAATAGGGATAGGGGAAGCTGGGCAACGGTAGTCTTGGTACCTGTGTCGCAACTGCGACACGTGCTCCCGTCAGGGGAGTCAGGCGAGATGCCGGATGAAGACGAGGATGAGCGGCTGTCCGGCGAACTTCTCCAGGGAGTACGTCTTGCCCTCATGTGAGGTGAGGCGGAAGGCGGGTGCGGGGTCGCCGGCGTTCGGGATGGGGGACACGGGCCTAGTACCCGATTCCGCTTCCGCTATCGGTGTCACCGTCGTCAAGGAGTGGGGTGAGGGCCTCGGTCAGCTCGCCCATAACGACCACCGCTTCAAACTTCGCGGCGATATTGCCCTCGCTGTCCACCAGGAACACCCAGGGCTCGGAGGTCAGGCCCCACTCTGTGGTGGCCGGGACAGCGAACAGCCCTTCGCCGCTGCGAGCCCTATCCAGCTCGTACGGCTCCACATGGACGAAGTTTACCTCACCCTTGTACTGCTTGAACAGGGCATCGACGATGTCCTTGGTGGGACCGCAGATACGGCTCAGGCAGAAGGCGGGCGTGGCGAATACGATGACGGACGGCCTGCCGGACGTTACCGCCTCGGCGATGGTCATCGTATGCATCTCAGGGATGGGCGGGTTCGAGGTGTCGATCTCTGCCACGTCTTCCACGTCGTCCAGGGTTAGCGTCTCGCTGAGGGGCGCCGGTGCGCCCATGGCTACGGACGCGCTCTCCTCAAGAACGTCGAATCCAGCGTCGGCGGGGTCGTGGGTCACAACGCCTACGGTGGCCGTCACCTCCACTCGCCACTGGCCGGGCTCATCGAACCGGACCGTGGCCACGTAGACTCCGCTCTCGCCTGCCTCGTGCGTCTCAACTGTCCCGTCCTCATGGGTGTGGGTGTAGCTCTTCTCCAGGGTTATAGGCGTGGCCTGGGCCTCTTCTCGCAACTCCTGTTGGTCGCCATCCAGCTTGAAGAAGCGGAAGGCGACGGTCGCGCCGACGATCTCCTCGTTCTCCGAGCTGAGGAGGCCAACCATGAAGCGGTTCTCGCCCACGGCCAGCTCCGAGTTGACGATCACAGGCGTCACCTCGGTAATGGCGGCCGAATCGCCTCCGTCGCCCCCGCCGCCCGAGCAGGCTGCGGCGATGACGGCCGACGCCGCCAGGAAGGCAAGAGCGGCTAGGGCCTTACCCGTGAAACGCAGCGTGCTCACTGACGCCCCCCTCACTGTCCACACCGCAGCAGGCTTCCAGCTCCTGATGCAGGGCTCTGGTCTCCAACTGGATAGTAGCGTGCTCAATACCGAAACGTCGTGCGAGCAGCAGCCGTAGCGCCACCAGAACATCGTGCTGGTCGTGGGCCTGGTTCGTCTCCACGTGGGCGCTCAACGAGACGAAGCCGGAGGTGACCGTCCAGGCATGGAGGTCATGTATGCCCTGCACGCCTGAGGTCTCCAGCATCGCCTTCTGGATGTCGCCGATGTTGAGGCCGGGCGGCGTGGCTTCCAGGAGCACTTGCGTGGCCTCCCAGGTGATCCTGAAGGAGCTGATGACGATGAGCACGCCGATGAACACACTGATGATCGGGTCGGCTATGAACCAGCCTGTGGTCAGCATGATAACTCCAGCGACGATGACGCCCACCGAGGCGGCCGTGTCACCTATCACATGGAGGAACGCCGCGCGTACGTTCAGGCCGGACCCGGCGTGGCGGGAAAGGACGGCGGCGGAGACGAGGTTGGCGGCGAGCCCGAGAGCGGCGATAGCCAGCATAGAGCCCGTCCGAACATCGGGCGGGTCAGCGAAGCGCCGCGAGGCCTCCCAGAAGACGTATCCGGCTATCGCCATCAAGGAGAGGCTGCTGACTAGCGCCGCCAGCACCTCCGCCCTATGGAAGCCGTACGTGCGGCGCCCGCTGGCGGGACGGGAGGCCAGCCAGATGGCGATGAGGGCTAGCCCGAGCGCACCGATGTCGGAGGCCATGTGGCCGGCATCGGCAAGCAGGGCGAGGCTGTTGGTGAGGATGCCGCCCACCAGTTCCGCCACAAGGATGCCAGCAGTGACCGCGAAAGCCACCTGGAGAGCGGAGCGGCTCTGGGAGCGGTGGTGGGCTAGGGCGTTCAGAGACGTGCTATAACCCCTTGCCGGCCAGGAAGGCGCACAGGTCGCCCGTGCGGCAGGCGTAGCCCCACTCGTTGTCGTACCAGGAGATCGTCTTCACAAGGGTCCCGTCTATGACCATCGTGCTCAGGGAATCGAAGATGGAGCTGGCGGGGTTGCCCTTGAAGTCGGAGGAGACCAGGGGCTCGTCGCAGTACTCGAGGATGCCCCGCAGCGATTCCGAGGCGGCGTCGCGGAACGCCTCGTTGACCGCCTCGACGGTGGCGGGCTTCTCCAGGGTAGCCACGAAGTCGCAGACGGAGACCGTAGGGGTGGGCACACGGAACGCCATGCCGTCCAGGCGGCCCTTGAGCTCTGGTATCACGATGGTGACGGCGCGGGCGGCGCCGGTGGTGGTAGGGATGATGTTGAGCGCGGCGGAGCGGGCCCGGCGCAGGTCCTTGTGCACGGTGTCCAGGATCACCTGGTCGTTGGTGTAGGAGTGGATGGTGGTCATGAACCCCTTGTCTATGCCGAACGAATCGTGCAGCACCTTGACCACGGGAGCGATGCAGTTTGTGGTGCAGGACGCGTTGGAGATGACGTTGTGGTTGGCCGGGTCGTACATCGCTTCGTTGACACCCAGGACGACGGTTAAGTCCTCACCCTTGGCGGGAGCGCTGATGATCACCTTTTTAGCGCCGCCGCCGTCGATGTGGGCGCGGGCCTTCTCGGCATCGGTGAACAGGCCTGTCGACTCTACGACTATCTCTATGCCGAGGTCCTTCCAGGGGATCTGGGCAGGGTCGCGCTGGGCCAGGACTTTGATGGACTGGCCGTTGACCGTGATGGCGCCTTCGCTGGCGCTGATGTCGCCGGGGAAAGGGCCGTAGTTGCTGTCGTACTTGAGCAGGTGGGCGTTTGTCTCGGGGTCGGTCAGGTCGTTGACGGCTACTACCTGGAGCGTGTCCGGGTGGAAGTCATGGATCGCCTTGAACACCTGGCGGCCGATGCGGCCGAATCCGTTGATGCCTATCTTCACTGCCATTTAGGGTGCCTCCTCATCAGGTCGCGGGGCGTCACCCTTCAGTATATCGTCAGGCCAGCGGGGAGGGCAAAAAACGAGAGCCGGCCCCGATTCTCCTCAGGACCGGCTCTCGCGGCAGGCAGTAAGGGAAGTGTTAGGTTTATCCGCCCAGGTTATCCAGTACCTGGATCGCCGCCGGTCCCAGGATGGCTATGAATAGGGACGGCAGTAGGAACATGACCAGAGGGAACGTCATCCAGATGGGAATCTTCTGTGCAATCTGTTCCACCCGCTGGCGGCGGCGAATGCGCATCTGGTCTGCCTGGACCCTGAGGACATCGCCGATGGATGAGCCGGTCGTCTCGGCATGGATGATGGAGCTCATGAAGGTGATGACGTCCGGTACGCCGGTTCTCTCGCCAAGTTCGCGAAGGGCGTCTCGGCGGCTGCGGCCCAGCGCCATGTCCCGCAGGGCGTGGGCCAGTTCGTCCCCGAAGGGACCCGGCATACGCTCCGCCACCTTGGCGAAGGCGGAGTCCAGGCCCAGGCCGGCCTCCACGCAGGTCGTGATCAGGTCCAGCGCGTTAGGCAGGCTTTTGAGGATCTCAGTCTGCCTTCGCCCTACCCGCTGCGCCAGCCAGAAATAGGGGGCGTAAAGCCCCATGGCGACGAAGGCGAGCAAGCCCAGTATCTGGATTGCGCCCATGTCGCTGCCTGCCAGCAGCATCAGGGACAAGAACAGTGCGGGAACGGCTAGGCCCGTGACGGCCATGAGGAAGAGGAAACCGCTCAAAGAGAACGGATTCCCCGCCAGGGTCAGCAGGTACCGGATGCGGTCGACGAATGTAGCGGGCAGCAGCTTTGCGAAAGCGTTCGCGACGCCCTCGAAGATCGGCCATACGATGCGCTGCGCGAATGGGCGCGTCAGATCCGTGGCCTCCTCCTCCGGCATGTAGGCGGCCAGGGTCCGGACGCGTGCGCTCAGCGGGTTATCCCGCCGCCGGCCGGCGAGGGACATCGTGACCATGAGTACACCCAGGAACGCGGTCAGCGCTGCTATTGTTGCTAGTGCCATCACTCCACCTCCTAGATGTCCACTGTGACGATTCGCTTGATTATCAGGATGCCGATGACGTCCAGCACTATCGCCACGACGAGCAGGAAACGCCCCAGCGGATCGGTGAACAGCGCTGACATGTATTCGAAGTTGACGAGCAGCATCATCAGCACGAACGCCACCGGCATCAATCCGATGACCACGCCGGAGAGCTTCTTCTGCGCCGTTAGCGTGTTGATTTCGCCCTGGATGCGGGCGCGCTCCCGTATTGTGTGGGCAACCTTGTCGAGCACTTCAGAGAGGTTAGAGCCGACGCTGCGCTGGATCAAGATGGCGGTAATGACCACATCCAGATCGTAGCTGCCGACGCGCTCGCCCATGCTCTCCAGCGCCGTCTCTATGGAAGCGCCCATTCGGGTGTCACGGAGCAGATGGTGCAGCTCCGTAGACATCGGCGGCTGGGATTGCTCGGCGGCCAGGTCTATCCCTTGCAGGAGACCGAAGCCAGCCCGCAGCGAGTTGGACACCATGGTCAGCATATCCGCCAACTGGTCGTTGAACTTCCGCACTTGCCGAGTTACGCGCATGCGGACGTAGAACGCGGGCAACATGTAGCCGACGACGCCGACCGCGATGCCAAGGAGAAAGGCGAGGGCGTGTCCGTTGCCCAAGGCAAGGACGACGACGAATGCGACCAGCGCCACCAGTACGCGCAAGGCGACGTATTCGTGGAGCTTCAGAGCCAGTCCGGCAC
>JADFRV010000011.1:0-17858 GCA_022561095.1 Chloroflexota bacterium
GGCGATGGACGGCGGGCAGATGGAGAACAAGGGAGCACTGCTGGCGATGCACTACCGGCGGGCGGGAGACCCGGCGGCAGCACGGATAGCGTTGCTGGCCGCGGTGGCGCGTTCGCGGGCGGCAGGCCGCTTTCGGGCGCAGGAGGGACGTATGGGAATAGAGCTGAGGCCGCCGCTGGAGGTGGACAAGGGGACGGCGCTGGAGGCGCTAGCCGAGCGTCTGAGCATAAGGGGAGTTGTCTGCCTAGGGGATGACATAACGGATATCGACATGTTCGCGGCGGCGCGCCGGCTGCGTGGCGGAGGGCTGACCGTCGGGACCGTGGCGGTGGCCAGCGAGGAGGCGGCGCCGGAGGTGGCGGAGGCGGCGGACTACACGGTGGAGGGGGTAGCCGGGGTGAGCCGGCTGCTCAGGGAGATGGTCAGAGCGCTCCCTTAGATACGGCCATCAGGTCGCGGAGCTGGCGCTCAAGCCAGAAGATGATGTCCTCCTCCTGCACCATTCGTTTGAGGGCCGAGGCCCGCAGGCGCCGCTCATCCGGGGGCATCTCCAGGGCCTGACGGAGCGCTCGTACCGAGCCCTCGAGGTCGGTGGGAGTAACGCCGAGGGCGTACTCCGAGAGCTGCTCGTATGAGCCGGCGAGCTCCGAGAGGACGAGCACTCCGTCGCGCTCGTTCACCAGAGGGCCCTCTTTGGAGACGAGGTTCATGCCATCGATGAGCGGGTTCACGAACAGGACATCGTAGAGGCACATCCCGGCGATCGCCTGGGCGTAGTTGTTCTCGTAGAAGGTGTGGACGGGCTGCCACTCGTTGTTGCCGTAGCCATCGTTGATGGAGTCTATCGCCTCGAATATTTCGTCGGTGTAGGTCTGGTAGACTCCTAGCTCGCTGCGGGAGGGGACGAGGAACTGGAGGAGGGTCACTTCGCCTCGATATTCGGGATAGCGATCCAGCAGAAGCTCGAAGGAGCGCAGGCCGCGAACGACGTTCTTGCTGGGCTCGGAGCGGTCCACGCGGACGATGGTCCGCCCGCTGAGCCGGGTATGGAGCTGATCCGCGTAGTGCTTGACCTCGTCGCTCTGAGCGAACTGGAGCAGGCCGGGGGCATCCACGGAGATCGGATAGTTGCAGATGGCGGTGGTGTGTCCATTGAAGGTTACGTGCCGAAGCTGGAAGTTGATGATGGCGCCCTTTAGCATCGACTCGCAGCAGTGGAGGAAGTTGAGCACATCACTATTGGTCTGAAGGCCGACGATGTCAGCGGCGCAGATATCCGTGAGGATCGTCTTGCGCATGAACTCTGGGATTATGCCCCAGTAGCGCGGCCCCGGCCAGGGGATATGAGTGAAATGAAGGATCGTGGCCTGCGGCACCTTCTCGCGGACCTGCGCCGTGGCAAGGTAGAGGTGATAGTCCTGGAGGAGAACGTACGGAGGGCGCTCATCGTTCTGCGCTTCGCTGGCTATGGCGTCGGCGATCGCCTGATTGACGGGGATGTAGCCGTTCTCCCAGGCCTCGTAGACGGCGCGGCCGATGTTGGGGGTGCGGGGGGTGTTCCACATGTAGTGCTGGAGGAACCAGAGCAGGGGGTTGCAGAAGACGTAGTAGTGTCTCTGGTAGACGTTTCGGGGCACGACAACGAAGCGGACGGATATCTCGTTATCGGGGACCTGGATGAGGGCGCCCTTCGCTTCCTCGGCGGCGCGCCGGTCTCCGTCCGTCATGGCGGTGGCGATCCAGACGGCCGGCACGAAACGCGTAGCCGACATGAGGGCCGTCACCATGCCGCCGCCGCCACGCTTGCTGGTCAGCGACCCATCATCTTCCAGGCTGAACTCCAGCGGGCCGCGGTTGCTGGCGATGAGCAGCCGCCGCTCTGCCAGCATCTGCTGAGAGAGGGCTTCCAACCGTTGAAGCTTGCTGGTGCGCGGGGTTTCGGCTTCTGACATGACGGGGATGCCACTTGCAGGATGGCCGAAGCAGCGTGACGTGTCAACTGTTGGAAGGCGTCTTGATGGGCACACAGGCTGGGCTTAAGATGTACGCGTGCCCCCGTAGCTCAGTTGGATAGAGCGCCGGCCTCCGGAGCCGGAAGCGCGGGTTCGAGTCCTGCCGGGGGTACCATTTGTGTCAGGCGCCGGCGCAACTTCACAGCGCGCCTCGTGAAGGCGGCTGGGCGTTGTCGCAACCGGCAGGCCACACTATACTACCCACGAGTCCGCTCCAGCGTGGAGCGATCTGACCGCCGATCGGCAACCTATTGGGAGGGCCACCGTGTCAATCTTTCGTCGTGTCTCGTTCCTCGGCTTCGCATTGGTGTCGCTAGTCGTACTCGCCGCCTGCGGCGGTGACGGAGATGGCGGCGACGGCGCATTCGAGCTGCCGCCGCCCGGCGAGTACAGCTTCGAGGTTACGGGGACGATGGAGGTCCTATTCCTCGAAGATGCGGTGAGCGCCGCGCCCCTCGCTATTGGAGTACCGCAGGTTGGCAATGTCAGCGGTGGCCTGACGATCCAGCTGGGGGAGGACGGCAAGTTCACTATCAAAGACAGAGAGGGCGTAGACCTGGTGGTCGGGGACCTGGAGGCAGGCCCGATCACGTTCACGCAGAACGAGGACAGGCAGTCCACAGGCACCATCAGTGGCGATGGAGTGGAGATAGAGCTGAACGTAGAAGCCTGGCAGACCGGCAGCGACGGACCCGTAACGAGCAGAAACGAGCAGCCGATCCGCCTGGAGAGCGACGGCGACCCCTTCTCCGACGAAGGGGCGACCTTATCAACGCCACCTGACGCTGAGGCTGTCAACTTCGTGTCGGTCGATAATGTCGACCCCAGCCTTATCTTCGGTCTCCCGGCCGTATTCATATCGCTGTTCGGGGGGTTCGGGATCGATTTGGTCACACCAGTGTTCACGCCAAGCCCCGATGCGGAGCTACCAACGGATACGGAGGAGCAGGGGTCTGACTTCACGGATGCGGAGGGCGACGAATATGAGTGCGCTGGCGGCCCGGACGCAGTCGTGGACGATGGCGATGTAGACATCCTCTCTGTCGGCGTCACTCAGGAGATCGACGGTGTTGAGGTCCGCGTGAAGCTGCGCGAGTCCCCCCCAGAGGGCAAAGAATGGTTCAGCTCCTCCCTCCAGGTGCAGATCGGGCAGGAGGGGCGCTTCCAGGTTGGTCAGCGTGAAGATCATGCTGGAGAGCCGAACACCGGGCGGCTTGACGACGCCGGGCAAGTCATACCCGACAGCGAAGATGATGTGACTGGCACGGATAACGAGGTGACGTTCTTCTTCCCCGACCTCGTCCTCGAGGAGGGAGACACCGTAACAGCACGCTCGTTTCACCAGGAGAAAGAGGGGGATCCAGTGCACTGTGACGTCACGGATGCGTTCTCGCTCTCGGTCTCGGGGCTGGAATTAGTTCCGTGCGGCGGTGAGTGTACACGCGAGGAGTAGACCAATGTGCCTGAGGGCGGCCGGTCGGTTGAAGGTGCTGATGACAGATCGTACAGACGTGCCGAACTCAGCGCACCATAACTGACGGCCTAGCCGCATCGGCGGCCCGATACCTCCGGAGCCGGGTGCGCAGATTTTGTCTGTTTACCTTTGGGTCAGAGATTTATCGCCAGAGGCCGGAAACGTCTTGACACACGCTGCGCCTGGGCGGAAACTCGGCGCAGCGTTACGGTTTCCGCAGAGCAGAGGGCTAAGGTGCCGTCGCCTGATTATTGGATCCCGGTCCCAGCTACGGGCTCGCGCTCGCCCGCTTTACGCAGGCACTGGACTCCTGTCGCTTCCACGGCGCTAGATGAGCCCCACGGCTATTGGAGCGCCGCGCCGTCCAACGGCAACGCCGCGCCCGTCCTTGAGAGGCACTGGACCCCTGTAAATCCGCGGAAAAACCGGAAGACGAACCATAACGCCAAAACCGTAACGCCGGGCAAGGAAAGTGTAACTCTGCTATCCCAAGTGGAGGCTCTCCTCCTCGCTGAAAGCATAGCGGCTATCGATACACCCGTCCCGATCTCCCCGATACTGTCACGAACCGTAACGCGACTCTGCGTGGGATGTGGACAGCCCCTGGAAGGGAAGAGGCCACAGGCGAAAGCTCACGGGGCCGCTTGCCGGCAGCGGGCCTACCGACGGCAGAAGAAGGCGTCGGCACAGGCCCAGGATCAGCGACAGGCCGGGCATCGGGCCGAACCTCAGCAAGCAGATCTGGTCCACACCACCATCGGCTGAATTCACCTATCGACGCCTTTGGTGTATCATGCCATCGCGCGTCCCAGCACATACGCTTGACGGAGAGGTATGCCCATGTCTGAGCTCTGGTTCAAACCTGCTTACGAACTCGCGGCGGCGATTCGCTCGCGCCAGCTCTCGCCCGTGGAGCTGATGGAGGCCTCCCTCCAGCGCATCGAGCAGGTCAATCCTGCCCTCAACGCCTTCATCGCCATGCGACCTGAGGAGGCGCTGGCGGACGCCCGTACCACTGCGGACCGCGTCGCCAGCGGGGAGGATGTGGGCCCGCTGGCCGGGCTCCCCTTCGGCGTGAAGGAGCTGGAGGACGCCGAGGGATTCCCATCCACACACGCCTCGGTGCCCTACAAGGACAACTGGCCGGACCGGGACTCCGTGCAAGTGGAGCGGTTGAAGAAAGCGGGCGCCATCCTGCTGGGCAAGACCAACGCGCCGGAGTTTGGCTACACGGCGTTCACCAAGAACCTGCTGTTCGGGGTCACACGCAACCCCTGGAACCCGGAGCGCACGCCCGGCGGCTCCAGCGGCGGCACCTCGGCGGCGATCGCCTCCGGCATGGTGCCGCTGGCCACCGGCTCTGACGGCGGCGGCTCCGTCCGCATCCCCGCTTGCTACACCGGCTGCTTCGGCCTGAAGCCCACTTTCGGCCGCGTGCCGAAAGGCCCGTTCAAGATGCTCGGCTGGAACGACACTTCTGTCTACGGCCCGATAACCCGCACGGTCCGCGACGCGGCTCTGTTCATGGATGCGGTTGTGGGCCATCACCCGGGCGACCCCGATTCCCTGCCCCACCCCGGCATCTCCTACGTGGACACGCTCGAGCAGCTTCCGGCCAAGCTCAAGATCGCCTGGAGCCCCACGCTGGGCTACGCGCGGCTGCAGACGGACGTCCGACGCGAGGTGGAGAAGGCGGTGCGCGTGTTCGAGAAGCTGGGGCATGAGGTGGAGGAGCTGGAGGACGGCTTCCCGGATCCGTGGAAGGTCTGGGCACGGATATCCGGAGCGGAGACGTACGCAAAGATCGTCGATAAGATCGAGGAGCACCGCTCGGAGTTCGGGCGGGCGTTCCTGACGGGCACCGAGGCGGCGGCGAGAATGACGCCCGAGCGATACGGCAAGGCGCAACGCGAGCGCGCCGAACTGGTCAACTACCTGTGGCATCTGTTCGAGCGCTACGACCTGCTAATGACGCCGACCCTTCCCACGGAGGCGTTCGACGCCCGTGGCAAGTGGCCGAGCGAGATAAATGGGGAGCCTATCAGGAACCCGATACACGCTATCGCTTTTACCTACCCGTTCAACCTGTCCGGGCACCCTGCGGCCACCGTGCGGGCGGGCCTCACCGACTCCGGTCTACCTTGCGGCCTTCAGATCGTCGGGCCGCGCCAGCGGGAGGAGCTCATCTTTCAGGCGTCATACGCCTATGAGCAGGAGCGGCCCTGGAACGACGTTTGGCCCAAGGAGGTGCCGGTCAGCGCTTAGACAGATCGTCCTCCGGCTGCGCGATGACGGTGCTATACTGACGACGCATGGTAGGGACAAAGACAGACGCGGTCTACGTCGGACGCGACTACGGCGGGCGCGAGGTTGAGATCACGCCGGAGCTCGTCCGGCATTACGCCGAGGCGGTAGGGGACGAGAACCCCTTGTACTTCGGCGACTCACCCTTCGGCGGGCCGGTGGCGCCGGCGCTCATCCTGCATTCCGAGGTTTACCGCGACATAAGCTGGTACCTGCCGAACATCTACGGCAACCTGCACGCCAAGCAGGAGTGGGAGCTGTTCCAGCCGGTCATGGTGGGGGACACCGTCACCACCCGCTCCTTGATCGTCGACCGGTACGTCAAGCGCGACCGCGACTACGTGGTCAACGAGGTGACGTGCTTCGGGTCGGACGGACGGATCGTGAGCCGCAGCCGCACGCATCAGAGCTTCCTGCTGGACGCGGGCTCGGGGGTCGTCGTCGACAAGAAGCGGGAGAAGAGGAGCGATCGGCGCTTTGAGGTCAACGCGCAGGAGCCGCTGGAGGACGTGCACATCCCCAGCAAAGACGTCACGCTGGAGATGTGCCAGAAGTTCTCCGGGCCCGCCAAGAACTATCACAACGACATCGAGGCGGCGCGGGCGCTGGGCTTCCCGGACATCGTGGTCCAGGGGATGATGACGCTATGCTTCCTCTCCCAGATGATGACGGAGCGCTTTGGCGCCGGATGGTACGCGGGCGGCCGTCTGAGCGTGAACCTGGTGAACGTGCTCTGGCAGAAGGAGCAGGTCACCTGTCGCGGTCAGGTCACGGCGCTTACGCCGGAAGGCTCCCGACAAAGGGCGCACTTGCAAGTATGGTGTGAGAAGCTGAACGATGCCAAGGTGGTAGTGGGAAGCGCCAGCGCGCTCCAAGAGTAGGCGACGCCGAGCCGTTCCATATAAAAAGCGAAAGGCCCAGCCGATGGCTGGGCTAAGCTATATCCGAACTATGACCCTAGGAAGGTTCTCGCGGCAGCCGCTCTACTATCATGTCGAGCGCCTCGCCGCGGTGCAGCCATCGCACGAGCTCCTCGCGCAGGAGCAGGCTGGCCTTCTCCAGCGCCTGTGTCCGCTCAACGTTGCGTTGCTGATCCATGGCGAAGTGAACCTCTCTCAAGGCAGTCTCGCAGGCGGCGGCCATGCGCCACGCGAAGAACCAGCGACCGTTCAGGTCAGCCCAGGTACCTTCGGCCTGTGGGACTGTCCGTTGCTCCATCGCCATAATTGGTAACCCCGTCACTATCTTCTTGCTTCATCAATTAATGATGCTTTGACCGCACTCCTGTTACATGGAACCTCGGATGAAGCGGCATCGTTTGCTATACTGGGGACGGAATCAAATCGCGGAGGTGATCAGTCCTGGCTAGACGACAGCGGAGACGAAGACGGCTTACGGGACGACTTGCGGGAGACACTGGGGAGCGCCGTGCGAAGCTCCCGTTTCCCGTCAACCTGATCTGGAACTCCAAGATTCTCTACGTCATATTCATCATGGCGATGATCGGCGGCCTGGGCGCCGTCGGGCTCGCACCCGGCCTCGGCAGCACAAGCAGCTCGCGACCGGCTGAGATCGTCGACGAAGAGGATCTGCCGGAGGTGGTTGAAACCCCCGAGGGGCTGCTGACGTTCGGCGCGCCGGAGAAGACGATCGACGTTACCCAGGGTTACAACGCCATCATCACGACCGATGCGGGCGACATCGTGGTAGCGCTTAGCCCTGACGCCCCCGAAGCCGCGAATAGCTTCGCCTTCCTGGCCAACACCAACAACTTCTACGACGGGCTCGAGTTCTTCTGGGTGCTCCCGGAGTTCGACGCTCAGACGGGAGACCCCACCTGTACATCCTCCAGCGAGTTCTCATGTACAGGCACTGGCGATCCCGGCTACACCCTCCCTAAAGAGGGGGACTCAGCTACAACCAGCCAGTGGACGGTCATCGCGCCGGTCACCACCCCCGGCGGCGACCGGGTGCACGGCAGCCAGTTCGTGATCGCGCTGGCCGACGGAGAGTTCGAGGGCACCGCGTTCGGCGAAGTGGTGGAGGGGCACGGGATCCTGGAGGCGCTGCAGCAACGTGTGCCATGCTTCGGCTCCCTGCCGAGCGAATCCAACCCCTGTCAGACGGACGAAGAGCTGCCGGCGGCGCTCACCATCGTGGACATAGTCGTCCAGCTGGCCTAGGGCCCTCGTGAGAAAAAGCAAGGCCGGCCGCTAACGCGGTCGGCCTTCTACATGCTCAACCGGTAAGACCTAGACCTTCTTCTCCTCGGACGTCTCTGCCTCCGTCTCCGCCTCGGCCTTCTCCTCCTCGGACGTCTCTAGCTCGCCTTCCTTCACTTCGCGGCGGAACTCACGGATGCTGCGGCCTATGGAGCCACCGATATCGCCGATTCGACTGGCGCCGAACAGGACCACGACTATCGCCAGGATGATGACGAGCTCCGCTGGGCCTAAGCTTTGAAAGATAAGGAACGGCATATCATCGCCTCCTTGTTATCACGAATCAAGCGTACCATACATGGCTACCGCCGCAACAACCGATCAGGCGGCCGCTCTTTCTACCAGGAACATTATCGCCAAAAAGAGAAGGGCCACACCGAGCGCTGGGAGTCCTACCTGCCAGATGCCTCCCACGAAGAAGAAGATCGCCGCCGCGACCGCGATGGACATACCCGATACGGCGATTATGCGGGCAACGACCACAAACGAGGAAACCGGTTGTAACGGCGGCGGTGGTGGTTCTTCCATCTACTCCTTAGATGGAATTATCGCCCCCAGGAGGTCAAGCATCAAGCGGGCGGCGATACGGGCGGTGACGCCCGCCAAATCATAGGTGGGGTTCACCTCGCAGATATCGAAGGCTATTATGCGCGTGCGCTGGGCCAGCAGGAGCAGCGCCTCCTTGAGCTGATAGTAGCCGATACCGCCGGGCTCCGGGAATCCGGTGCCGGCCGCCACCGCCGGGTCCAGCACGTCGATGTCGATGGTGACGTAGGTATCACCGTTGGGGCGCACGTCGGCCAGGGCCGCATCCACTCCTTCGCGGACGATGCGCTCGCTCGTGATGATCTGGACGCCGTCCCGCAGCGCCGCCTCCCAGGGCTCCACGTGCTCCAACGCGCCCCGCAGGCCGATGTGGATGATCTGCTTGAGGAAGGGCAGCTCGCTAACGCGGCGCATCTGGTTGTCGTGAGAGAAGCGCTGGCCGAACTTCTCGTCGGTGTAGTCCTGGTGTGCGTCGAACTGAACGACGGTCAGCGGGCGGTCCTCGAAGGCGCGCACGAGAGGGAAGGTGATGGCGTGGTCTCCGCCCACGAACACGGGCACGCGGCAGCGTGAGCGTACGAAAGCGGCCGCCTCAGTGATGCGCTGAAAGTTCTCCTCCAGCCCGAGGGTGCGAACGTCCACGTCGCCCATGTCCGTCATGGAGACGCCGCGCAGGATGCGCTCCCCTCGCTCGGCGTCCAGCCAGCCCTCGTCTCCGTCCACCGGCTGGAAGCGCATGGAGGCCTCACGCAGGGAAAGGGGGCCGAAGCGGGCGCCGGGACGGTCGTTCGTCGCCTGGTCAAAGGGGACGCCGAGGAAGGCGACGTCAGCCCGGGCCGACGTCGGATCGTCGGCCAGCGGCGCACCGAAGAAGGTGGGCCAGCCGCGGCGGATGGGGACGCCGTGCCTATCGGCAGGCAGGCTCACGGTTGCTTCCTCCCGGGAGATACGGGCCTGGCGGCCGCCGTGGACGGCCGCTGGCCGGCCTTGCCTACCGGCAGGCAGGCGCGGGCCCGCTTCGCCTTCTCCTGGATGTGGGGAGGGGCGGGCCGCCTTCGCGGCCCACTCTGTCTTGTCGCCATGCTGTGTTACCTGTCTATCTGCGCCTTTTGTAGTCGGCCGGAGTAGTCGATGTACACCGACTTCCACTCGCTGTAGGAGTCGAGGGCCGCCGTGCCGGCCTCACGATGGCCGTTGCCGGTGCCGCGGGTGCCGCCGAAGGGCAGGTGAATCTCGGCGCCGATGGTGCCGGCATTTATATAGACGATGCCGGTGGTTATCTGTTCCATCGCCTTGAACGCTACGCTAACGTCGCGCGTGTAGATGGAGGAGACCAACCCGTAGGGGACGTCGTTGTTGACGGACACCGCCTCTTCGAGGTCGGAGACGGGGATAACATCGGTCACGGGCCCGAAGATCTCCTCCTGGGCGATGCGCATCTGGGGTCGTACGCCCGTGAACACTGTAGGTTGGAAGAAGTAGCCCTTGTCCAGACCATCGCCAGCAGCGCGCGCACCACCAACGGCGATGGCGGCGCCCTCTTTGCGACCGATCTCAATGTAGCTCTGGACCTTCTCCAACTGCAGCCGGTTCACCAGCGGGCCGACGTCCGTCGCCTCGTCCAGGCCGTCGCCGAGGCGCAAGGTTTCAGCGCTGGCGATGAGCTTCTCGGTGAAGGCGTCCAACGCACCCTCCTGAACGATCATGCGGCTGGCAGCGGTGCAGCGCTGGCCGCTGGTGCCGAAGGCGCTCCACACGGCACCCTCGACCGCCAGGTCGATGTCGGCGTCGCCTAGGACGATGATGGCGTTCTTTCCGCCCATCTCCAGGTGCACGCGTTTGCCGTTAGCGCCGCAGTAGGCGGCGATCTCGCGGCCGACCTCCATGGAGCCGGTGAACGAGACCATCGCCACCCGCGGGTCGCGCACCAGAGCGGCGCCGGTATCGTCCTCACCGAAGAGGAGGTTGACGACGCCGGGCGGCAGGCCGGCCTCCTCCAGGATGCGCAGCAGGTTGGCGGCGCTGAGGGGAGAGTATGGCGAGGGCTTAAAGACGACGGTGTTGCCCGCGATCAGAGCCGGCATCAGCTTCCAACAGGGGATGGCGAGGGGGAAGTTCCAGGGGGTGATCGCGCCCACTATGCCGTGCGGCTGTCGCACTGCCATGGTGAACTTGTCCGGCAGCTCTGAGGGGACGACCTGGCCGAACATCCGCCTCCCCTCGCCGGCGGCGTAGTAGGTCATGTCGATCGCTTCCTGGACGTCGCCCCGCGCCTCCTTCAGCACCTTGCCCATCTCGACGGTGACTTCGCGGGAGAGCTCCTCCTTGCGGGCGAGCATCATCTCGGCGGCGCGGAAGAGGATCTCGGCGCGCTGGGGCGCAGGGGTGGCGCGCCAGCGGGGGTAGGCCTGGGCGGCAGCGGAGACAGCATCAGCTACGTCGTCCGGGCCGGAGTCAGGGAAGGCGCCGATGGTCTCGCCGTTGGCGGGGTTCTCGCGCTGGAAATGCTTGCCGCTTCGGGGAGGAGTCCAGCGGCCGCCGATGTAGTTCTCGTACGTATTCGCCATTGCGCACCTCCAGCCTGCCTGCCGGCAGGCAGGCTCGCGAACACTACTGCCCACCACATCCATCTTAGCACCGCGCGACGGGTGGCTGGCGATGACGGGGGACTGGTGTTGGTGGTGCTGCGGAGGTATTATCTCGAACCGTTCTGCAAGACAACGAGCACCGAGTATTACCGTCGGTCCGCCGGTCACCACGCCTGATGGGCTAGAGCCTCAGCGCCCCGAATGACGCACGCCCTTCGTCAAGCTGTTAGAGTGATGCCAGGGAGACGGACTTAGCGCTGCGATCAGCGCGGCCAGGCTGTCTACTCGGCGGTCTGGGGCAGAAGGAGGAAGGTGATATATGGAAGCGGCAACCAGAGCGCACGCTATCACGCGCATCGGATACGCGGAGGGGAACGTCGCTGCAGTGCGACGTATGATCGAGAAGGACAAGGGCGTTATAGAGGTTCTTAGGAAGACGCACGCCCTTCGTCGGTCAATAGAGAGGCTGGAGGTGCTCCTTCTCGAGGAACGTCCATCTGCTTCGTGGACGCGGCCAACTCCACCCAGGACCGCAAGATGGGCTGCGGTGTGGGTTAGTCGGGAAACCTAAACTAATTAGGTGCGCGAACAGCCGAATGCGCACCTACCGGTGTGGCAGCGCGCCCTAATGGGATGCAAGCACCTGGTTCAATTTGCCGGAGGGTGAGCGAGCCATGCCCCGCGTTATGGGAGGTGCCTGGCAGCAATCGTGTTTTGGAGATAGGGCCGCTACTCCACCGGCTCCCACTTCTCCCACAGCGCTGGCACGTCGCCCTCTTCGTCCTCTGCGTCTACGGCCGGCGAGTAGGTGTAGACGGCCATGTCGTCCCCGGCGCGACGGTAGACCTTCAGCTCACCGTCGAAGTCGATGTCCGCCTCTGACGCTGCGCCGATCTCCGTGAACTGATCGGTGATGAGGTCGGCCTGGAAGATATCCCTCAGCTGGTAGCGCTGCCCCTCGAAGGTCATGAATACGTTGGGCGCCACGAAGCCGGACGACGTTGGCTCGTCGCCGCCTGTCGAGTCGTCGGCCGCCGCCGGACCGGAGTCATCACCATTTGTGGCTACGGGCGTGGAGTCGCCGCCGCAGGCCGCCGCGAGCAACGCCAGCGCGGCGATGGCCGCCAGGAATACGATTAGCCACCGTTGACGCATGAACATACCTCCTGAACTTGCAACCGGCTTGTCATCCGTTTAGACGGAGGCGCAGGCGAAAAAGTTCCGCGGCGGCCTAGGCCGGCTTCTCGGCGACGATGGAGGCGATCTGCTGGGTGAAGAGGACCGTGTCGTCCACGGGACGGATTTGGAGGCCGCTGAGGTCGGCCTCGACGGCGCCCACCATGAGACGGCGTATATGCTCGATGCGCGCGGGGGAGGAGCGCCCGCCGAGGAGCCACTCGTTGAACTCGCGAGGAAGGTCGTGGACCTGGATGCTGCGTACCTTGAGGCCGGCCTCCTCGAAGTAGGCGATCATCTGGCTGAGGCTCAGGTAGCCGGGATGAGAGCGGTCGCGCAGGCGTTCCAGCCGGTTCTGATAGCGGGCGCGCACGGACTGCTCCGCGGCGATGATATCCTCGACGACAACACGACCGCCGGGGCGGGTGACGAGCGCCATCCGCTTGACGACGATGCGCGGCGCCGTGAGGTGGTGGAAGGAGGGCCCGCAGACCACGATGTCGAAGCTATCCTCGGGTAACAAGAGCTCGTGAGGGTCGGCAGGCACCAGCTTCACGTTATCGGAGCGGCGGCGAGGCGTCTCCCAGCTCAGGGCGACGACGCTCTCCACGCGTGGGGCGAAGGCGGAGGCGAGCATGCCGGTGCCGACATCGAGGACGTGGTCGCTGCGCCGCGGCTTCACGAAGGCGACGAGCCGGTGCACCCGCTTGGGGTCGGCGATGACCTTGCTGACGGTCACGGCGGAGGCATATCCGGTTCCGGGTCAATGCCCAAGGCGTCCGCGAGGCGGGTGTAGTAGCTGAAGAAGCCGATGATATGCACCGCATCCAGTATATCCTCGTCGCTGAAGCCGTGATGGCGCAGGCCATCCAGCACCCGAGGCGATACCTCGTGCACGTGCGTGGTCACGGTATGAGCGAAGTCGAGCAGGGCGCGGGTGGCGTCATCGAGGGGCGCGGAGCGATAGTCCTGCTTGACGGCGCGGGCGAGGCCGGCGTCGTCGGATGCGGCACGCAGATCCTCTGCGTGAGCCTCCGTTCAGTAGTGGCACCCCTGGGCCTTGGAGGCGACGACAGCAATCGCCTCGCGCTGGCTGCGAGTGAGACCGGAGGGGGCATGCATCAGCTCCGCGTACAGGCGGATGGAGGCGCGCATGGCGCGGGGCCGCAGGCTCTGGAGGCTAACGATGTTGAAGATGCGTCCGGCGCGCTTGAGGGCGGCGTCGTACTCATCCTTGAGGAGGCCGGTGGCGTCCTCGTAGGGGACGGTCTTGATCCAGGGCATGTTGCTCCTCCCAATGGTACGGACGCTTATGGAGGGTGCGGTGTGTGGCTGGTCGGGTGGGCGGATTCGAACCGCCGGCCTCCTGGCCCCAAACCGGCGCTCTAGCCACGATTTGCTCCCTCCACAATCGTAGTGCCGGTTGGCTCAGAGGTCAAGAACCGGACAAAGATTCCTTAAGTTATATTGATATGTTACATGCAATACTATTGACAATAGAGCTTTCGAGAGCTATTTTTGTTTGTGTCTGGCACGCCTATTTGAAGGAGGAACGGTCCTATGCCGAAAGTCGAAGACGTATTGAAACAGCCACGTGGGTTGCCTAGGTTGCAGAAGGCGGTATTGGACTACTTTGAGAAGCACCCGGACGAGGTCTTCTCAGCCAATGATGACGACTTGGAGGAACTCCGCTCTAAGCTAAAAAGGGGAACAGTAGCGTCGCTGGCGTTCTCGATCTGGGCTCTCCACAGAGACCGTCACGTCACGAGAGAACGGGTAAGGAGGCGGTACTACTACGGGTCGTCTGAGGCCCTCAAGCGGCTGCGACGCGGGAAGAACGGCAAGAGCGCGAGCTAGTTTGCTGGGCACTACACAAATGATACGAGTTAGAGCGCATGGCGTGAGGGATTCGCCAATCTGCATCAGGGGAAATGAAATCTGGTCGGGGTGGGCGGATTCGAACCGCCGGCCTCCTGGCCCCAAACCAGGCGCTCTAGCCTGACTGAGCTACACCCCGGCCCGTTTTTCATCCTACCATGGGCCGCAGAGGGAGTCTCCCCCGCGCAATTGTTCAGAGGAGGGAGCTCATGTTCGGAAAAGAACTGGACGCCGCACTGGAGGAGTGGCTGACCTTCCGGGAAGCAGAGGGACTCAGCCCATCCACGATCAGGAGCTATCACGACCACATCCGCATATTCGTCCGCGTGCTGGGGGAGAGGGAGTTGACCCCCTTCACGTTTGCTGCCGTCTTTCGGGAGTACGCCCAGGAACACGCTGTCGCAAGTTGTCAGACGATCTACACGTCCGTCAAGGTGTTCCTCAAGGGCATCGACCACCTCGATCTTGCCGGTTCGATGCGGAAGCCGAGAGGCACCGTCCCCGCCAAGCAAATCTATACTGACGGACAACTGCGGGCGCTGTTTGGGGTTCTCCAGGAAGACCGTTCGCCGCTGGGCGTCAGGGATTACGCCATCGTCTGTTTGCTCCGCTATGGTGGGCTCAGAGCATCCGAGGTCTGCAACCTGCGCCTCGATGACTTCCGAGATCGGGAAGATGCTATTCAGGTCGCTGGCACCAAGAGCCGGTATTCGCGGCGGGTGATCCCCCTCGTCCTGCCTTGCTCTCAGGCCCTCTCTGTATACCTGGGCCGGGGCCGCCCGAAACTGGTAAGGGCAGCGGGGGGCCACACCGACCACGTGTTCCTCACAGCCACCGGAAGGGCGCTTTCACGGAACACCGTCCGCCTCATGTTGCGGAGAAGGTCGCTGGAGGTCGGGTTCGCCCTGAGCAGCCACCGCTTCCGCCACACCTGGGCCACGGCCCATGTCGGGGCGAGGACCAGTCCCACGGCCATCGGTCACTTGGCAGGCTGGAGTCCCAAGACCCTTTACGAGATGATGCATCTGTACGCTCATCCCGACGCCGACATGCTCCGAGAGGCCCAAGAGAGGGCTTTCGGGCGGTGATATACGTAAGGCAGTAGGGAGAGGGAATGACGTAGCTCGCCTCTTAGCTCGTTTATGCCTCTGCCTAGTGCGGCCACAGGGCCGACAGGCTCGACTCCCATCCGAGCGGACCCAGGTATTGCGTTCATTGAATGGGTGGCCCCGCAGGCAGTGGGTCTTCCTGGCATTCTGCGCCGGGGGGCTATTCCCGCGGAGGGTGTTCTCCCTATCCGTCGCCGGCCTCAGATGGTTCGGTCGTACACAGCCAGGATCGTCACAAAGGTAGTGATCGAGGCCGAGGTCGTCGGGCAGTGTGCCGTACACAAGTTGGTACGAAACGCGGTGGGCGCGGAGAGTAGTACGGATGCGCCCACTGGAATCCCACACCCCATAGAGACCGTAGCCATCCCAGTCTTTCGGGCCGGTCCAGAGCCAGCAAGCCCCTTTCCCGACAGGGCGGTATACGCGAGACCAGAAGCGCTCTCTTTGATCCGGGGTGAGGACGCTCTCCACGTCCAGGTAGGGAGTCTCCTTTCCGTTAGAGGTCACAGGCAACATGGATCATCCCTTCTACTGGACGGACGGATGGACAGATAGCTGGACGGATAATCGGCCCGTTCTGAGCCCATTCCGTATCTAAGACGGACAGATGGACGGATAGACGGATAGAATACACCCTGCTCTCTCTCTCTTATACTATCTATAGTAGGTAGGTATATATGTAATTCATTATCTGTCTATCCGTCCGTCTTCCTATCTGAGCCAGATAGGGCGGGGACGGCTTCTATCTGTCCTTCTATCTGTCCTCTATCTGTCCATCCGTCCTCCAGCCCATACTGCCGCACGAGGTCGTCGAACCGTTCCGGCCTACAGGCCCAACCACGCTTCAACCCGCCCTCCAGTTTCACGGCTTGGAACCCCAGCGCTTGAAGGTGGATTCCGACATACCTAGCCCCTGGTGGCTTGGGCCACCCTGCCAGTTTCTCAAACTGGTCTCGGACATCCTCGGTCGATACCGCCGTGTCTTTGCCCAGGTCTGCCTGGACTCGTCTCACGAGGACCACGGCCCGGAGCAGTTCGGCGTCGGTGGTGCGCCCCTTTTGTTCCTGGCGCTCACGGTAGAGATGGGCCAAAGCGGCGTCGACCGCGGGCAGGCGATCTGGGGCTACCATCGCTGTGATCTGACGGAGCGGCTGTGTGATGTCTTGCCAGCGACCAGTACCAGCTCCACGCACGTTAGGATCGGGGGCCTGCTCCTCGGCCATAGTCCACCAGCGCCAAGCCGTCAGCATTGCACGCCGGCGTACTAGGTCGCTCTCGTGGGGCTTCTTGTAGACCCCAGGAGCATTGGGAGGGACGAGGAAAAGCCCACGGGACGTAAAGCGCTCGTCGAGCATCTCGTTGCTGGCGAGGATCGTTGGTCCAAAGGGAGCGTGCGTCCTGAACACCTGGGAGCCCGCCTTCTCGGGGTTAATTCGGAGCTCCTTGTGCCCCCGCTCGAATCGGTTACAGAGAGTGTCCAACGACCCTCTGGCCATGGCCTTCTTCTTCACGTCCACAACATCGACGAAGAGCGTGGGCTCAAATCGATCCGGCCACCAGAACAGGGCCGCCTCGTTGAGTGTGCCGGTGGGGATGCCCCGGTATGACATGAACGCAATGGTCTTTCCAATCCGACTCTTCCCGCGCTCCGAAACTCCGAACAAGAACAGCACCGGCGAGTAGTCCAACCAGTCCTGCCGATAGGTATGGAATATCCAGGCGGTGAGCAGGTCGTAGTAGTCATCCGTGGGCAGGGCAGCACGGGCTGCTAGGGCCTCCCGTATGTTCATGAACATACTGTCGGGGTGTGTTCGGCCTGCTTTCAAGCCATCGTAGTCTGCCTTTATGGCTCTAAAGTCTGGGAGAGCCCACGCCACGCCTTCCCCTTTATCGGGGATCAAGGTTGACCCGCCTCCGTCCTGCTCATACTGTAGCAGGGCTCTACCATCCTTCGTAAGGAAGGCGCGGTTGCCGGCGCCATCTACAACTAGGTCCACCAGATCGGGGAAGCGGGCAGTCTCCTCCAGGATGCGCTCGTTGGTCGGTGCTTTGCTCATTCTGCATCACGACTCTCTCGCGGTCCCCAACTCTTAGCACGCGACGCCGGACACGGTCGAGCCTCTCGTTGTTCGAGAGCTCGCCGAACATCCCTGACGTCCTCGGGTGCCCAGTAGCGCATCCCCGTGATCGGGTTCCTAGGCGCCTTCGGAATCCGACCCTCTGCTTCCCATCGTCGGAGCGTCTGCGGGTGCACGCCCAACTGATCCGCTAGCTGCCCAGTCCGAATGCAACGCATGTCTTGTGGTTTAAGCACTATTCTTCGCCTCCACTCTCAGTATGGCGAAGCTAGAGTGGATCTTCGAGGAATTTAGGGGGATACCTAAAAATTCGGATTTAGAGCGACGATGGCACCGAGACGAAGTGGGGCTCCGAACGAGGCCGCATGAGGCTTCGGATGCGCCTGACCGCCTGGCGAACCGTATCCTCAACAGCGATCCCTTCGGTTTCCCGCTGCCATCGATCGGCGATTTCCCGATACTTGAGCCCCT
>JADFRV010000011.1:17868-22159 GCA_022561095.1 Chloroflexota bacterium
CCTCTTCTCGCCACCGCCACCAGGTCAAGTCCCGCTCCAGCTGGTCACCCGGTCGCTTGCCTCCCGCGGGCCTCCCGAACTTCCCGCGGATCATGGCCTCAACAGTTGGCCAGAGACCTATCCACTCGCGCTTGGTGGTGGAGCGATTCATGCCGGACACCTGCAAGGTAAGGCTGACCTGATCCTCGTGGGCGATGTCCACTCTAGGCCCAAGCAGCCCACCGAGGAGAGCCGGCTCGTCCATTAGGATGACGAGGTCGACAACGTAAAGCATTGCGTCGGACCCGGCAAACGGCAAGTCGAAGGCCGTACAGAGCTGAATCGCATTCCGTCGTAATGGATCCAGCTTCATCTGCTCCCGTAATCCTTCGTCACTCACCCCAGAGAAGGTCACCCGGCCAAGCTCCTCAGAACTGGCGTGGCGGACCCATTCGGCGCGCACTCCTTTCGCCCACTCGCCGGCCAGCCTATCTCGTAGGGCAGTGGCCTCAACGAACGGCAGGGGCTCCTCAACCGCCAGCGCCTCTCTCGCCTGCTTAAGCTCGCGCCGGAAATATGGGTTGTGGGGCAGCAGCCTAGTTCTTAGTTTTCCTCGCTCTTGTTTGGGCCTATTTACCACGCCACGGTCCTCAGACGGAAGTATAGCCGCACGGGCATCTAAGCTGGTACCCTACGCTCTCACCGCCGCGGGCCGGGCTCCTGGGAGGGTGTGGGAGCACGGTACTATGCAGCGGGCCAGCACTAGGCGAGTAGTGCCGCCACCTTCCGCCAGCCGGTATCCTGCTCGCCTTCCAGCCGTCTCAGGTACGTTGTAGTGACGGCCAGATTAGCATGATCGAGGAACCGGCTCACGTCCTCTACACTCTCGCCCACGTCCCTACGGAGTTTGGCGGCTGTGTGCCTGAGGACGTGGACGCCAGCGGGCGGCAGCTTGGCGTTGCGGAAGTAGCGTTGAAGGTTCAGGTAGAAGCCGTGAGGGCTCACGTCGAACAGGGGCTCATCGTCGGCCATCCCCTCGATCTCCTTGCCCCGTGCGGCCAAAGCCTCCACGATGGCCCGGAAGCAGGGTTCCGGTAGCTCCCTGCGGTTCACCTTGCCACCCTTGGATCGGTAAGCGTAGAAGACGCCGGCGTTGCGCGACAGATCCCCGATGCATAGGTCGAGTATCTCCGACCGGCGACGACCGGTGAAGAGGAACGTCAGGATCAGGGCCTTATCCCGCTTGCCTACTGGGGTGTTCGGGATCGCCGCCAGCAACGCCTTGATCTCGCCCTTGTCTAGCCCTCTCGGCGGCGACGGCTCGGCCCGCGGACGCTGTACCTTGTCGGCTGGGTTGCGGTCTAGGAGCCCCATGCGAATCAGGAAGGCGTAGAGCGACGACACGGCGGCCAGGCGCAGGCCGATAGTCGCCGCGCTGGGCTCCCTGCCAGACGGCCCCTTGCCGTAAGCGAAGGTGAATACCTCATCAGGGGTCACCGCGTCCGGGGTCTCGTCCAGGGGGCCGAAGAAGCGGGCCAGTAGCCGGGCGTACTCCCTGGCCGTACCGTGGGATCCGGACCGGGCTTGCTTCTCAGCCAGAAAGGCTCGGACCGCGCCCTCCCAGTCGGGGGGAAGGTACGTCTGTGGCAGGTAACTCGTGGTGTCCGTCACGGCTCTCAGCTCCTATACTATAAGCTTAACACAAACGACTCTTTGTGTTAATAGCCTGACGGCACGAAATCGCCGATTTCTTGGGATCAATCGTCCGTCCCCCTCCGCCCTATGTACCCCCGCGGCCCTCTGCTGATGCACCCAACCACGTACAACAACCTTTGCGCCCACGCCCGCCCCCATCCTATGCCCCCGAACCCGATTGACCGTCCGACCAAAGTCAGACCTCCCTTTTGCCCTTTTCAGATACAGAGGGGGTAGGCATTCACCTCATACACCGTCTGAAAATTTCGCCGGATATGGACCCAGGACCGGCCGCGATCATGCCACAGGGGGTGAGCAGAATAGAGCTGAACAGATCAAATTTAGGTGAAAATTGAGTATGATTTTGGGCCAATTGAACACGAATAGGGGCCAATTGAGCAAAAAGCGAAAACCCTATCTGGCGCAAGAGGGTGACTAGGGCAAGGCCACGGTGCGGGCTAGCCCTAGAGGAATACGACTGGAATCCCTGACCTTGCGGCCTCGTCCGCGACGAACTGTCCCGATCGCCCTGGAGTGATTCCACGGCTCACGCGCGGTAACATGGAGGCGTGGCCGTCAATATCGAGAAGCTCCACCTGGAGATCGACTTTGACTCCCGGCGGGTCACGTGCTGGTATAAGGGCCTCGACGCGGACGGCAACGAGGTCGGTATCAATTCGCGCTGGACACTTAATTTGCAGATCGCCGACTTGGTGGACCCGGAAGGGTTCCAGGCACTGATGAAGCGTATTCAACCCTTTCTCGCCGCTGTCGAATCGTTGCATGGCCTGGAGCCGCTGGAACTCGATATTCAGGGTGCCCGAGGCCAGGTTGAGGCGGTGATCGAACGCGTTCACTATGAGGACGGCAAGCTGATGCTAGAGGTGACGTGGCCAGGGACAGACCGGGAGGAACAGGTCCACATCGATCGAACCAACCTGCCACGTGGCCACCAGCGACTGCTAGACAGCCTTATCGCAACCATCGAACGCAAGTCGTGGGACGACCTGAGAGCGAGTGTCAGAGCCCCTGCGAGACGACGGTTCCTAGTGTTCATCAGCTACCGCTCAGGTCACGAGGCGTTCGCCGAGGCGCTAGCAAAGCGGCTCGGGCAAGAGGGCATCGTACCCTGGTTCGACAGGTGGGACGTCCGCGCAGGCGACTCGGTGCCGGGCAAGATCGAGGAGGGGTTTCGCGAGTCCCAGGCTTTCATTCCCATCCTCACCGCCGACTACGAGCAGGGCAAGTGGGCGACGGACGAACTCATGACGGCCATCACGAAGCGCCTGGAGGAAGGCTATCGCATCGTGCCGGTTCTCCTAGAGGACTGTGACAGGCCTGAGCTCATCAGGCAGCTGCGCTACGTCGACCTCTCGGCCCAGGACCCCCAGACCTACGAAGCCAAGATCGCTGACCTCATCGACGGCATCTACGGGCTGGAGCTAAACCCGTTTAGATAAGCGAACCGAGCACGCCCAAGTGCATCAGCGGCAGCGCAGGGCAGACGCCCCTACCGCAGCCAGCGCCTGCTGATGGCCCGATCCATCCAGTGACGCCGAGACAGGGATAGTCCAGAGGCGTACAATATCCCCGCCATGGAGCCGCCGCGCCCTCCGTTATGATCCCGGGGCCGCCCTGCGACGTCCATTGACACTTCACCAAAGCCGTGCTATCGTGCGTAGACATCTCCGTTAGTAAACATAAGAGAGGGTCATCATGGCGGATCACAACTGGTTCACGCTGCGTCTTTCTCTGGCTATCGTCCTTGCCCTGTTCGTCGCGCTGGCGGCGGGCGGCAGCCCCGCGTCGGCGGCCAATATCACCGTCAACACGACTGACGATGAGCTAAATGCCGATAACGACTGCTCACTGCGAGAAGCGATCACGGCGGCCAACACGGACGCCGCCGTGGACGCCTGTACGGCGGGCAGTGGCCCCGACACCATCGATCTGCCCGCCGGCACCTACACCCTGAGCATCGCCGGAAACGATGAGGACGCGGCCGCCACCGGCGATCTGGATATCACGGACGACCTCACGCTGGCGGGCGCCGACGCAGCCACGACCACGGTTGACGCGGCGGGGCTGGATCGCGTCTTTGACGTGATGGGCTCCATAACCGTCGAGATACGACAAATAACGGTCACCGGCGGCGTAGCCGGCCCGAGTACATCCAGGAACGGCGGCGGCATCCAGAACAGCGACGCGACGCTGACTGTAGAGTATGTGGTCATCACCGGCAACGCCACCGGCAACTTTAACGGCGCCTCCGGCGGGGGGTTGGTCAACGTTGACTCTGGCGTGGTGACGATCAATTCGAGCACAATAGACAACAACACCGCTCCCAACCTCAACAACACGGGCGCCGGCGTCGCCAACACAGAGTCCGGCGTGATGACGATCAATGACAGCACCATCAGCGACAACACCGCTCTTCAAGATGGTGGCGGAGTCCACAACGCAAACGTCGGGTTCCTGACCATCAACAACAGCGTCATCAGCGGCAACGAGGGACGGTTCGGTGGCGGCTTCAGCCACGGCAACGGCGCAACCGCCATCATTAACGACAGCACGATAACCGGCAACCTGGCCATCGATGGTGGCGGCGTGGAGAACG
>JADFRV010000012.1 GCA_022561095.1 Chloroflexota bacterium
GCGGAGGGCCGCGCACCCGCATCCAGCCCCGGCTGCGAGGCAGCGTACGACAGCCCCTGCGTCATCGCCGACACATGATAGCGCAATACCGGTTGAAGTGACGGTGGCGTTCGGCGTACCGTCGCACGCTCAGATTTGACAACCGTCCATCACCCCCGAATACTAGTTGCTGCCGTGTCCAGACTTGCGACCCTGGAGGCCGAATTCTTCCGCACGCTTAACCTGCTCGTCGAACCGGCGGTGCGCGCGGGATGCGGATTTCCCGTCTTTGGCTTTACCGGGCTGATCGCGTTAGAGACGAAGGGCCGGCGGACCGGTCTGCCACATTCCATACCGGTTTTAGCCACGTTAGTCGGCGATCATGTCTTAGTCGGCACGATCCGCGGCAACCGATCCCAATGGATGGAAAACGTTCGCGTGAACCCTGATGTTCGCTACTGGCTCCGTGGCCGGGTTCGCGAAGCCAGGGCGCTTGTATTTACGCCCGATGAAAGCCCGTCCGAAACACAGTCATTGCCGCCGCTTGTGCGCTACATGGCGACCAGCCTCCACTCGACCGTCGGCGGGCTCGGCGTCGCGTTTGCGATCCTCGTCCCTACACAGTCAGGCGCTTAGCAGGAAGGAGATCAGCATGGGTATCCTGGACATCTTCCGCAAGAAGCCCGCCACCGCCATCGACCCCGTCTGCCACATGACGGTGGAGAAGGAGACCGCCCGCGCCACCAGCGAGCACGAGGGCGAGACCTACTACTTCTGCGCCCCCGGCTGCAAGCACATGTTCGACGAGGACCCGCCCAAGTACATAGGCGCCGACAAGCCCGCCGTCGAGATGTAGGCGCGCTCCATCGCCATCCTGAGGCTTCAGCGACTGTGGCTGCCGCTTAGTAGCGCCACACTGAGCGCAGTCGTATCAACCAATTTGCGAAATCCGTCCCAAAAGGTCTTGACTTATGTACCTGCACAGGTCTAAGGTAAGTATGCACTAATATTAAGCAAGCGCTAAGTTAAGGTGGGCCTCGACCTGGAGATGCCCAGTATGCCGAACCGCTCCCTCTCCAATACCGCCCGCACCATCCACGCCCGTTTTCGGTAGGCGGTCTCCGATGGGTGGCAGCTTCCTCATAACTTTGCGAGAAGGCCTAGAGGCCGGGCTCATCGTCGCTATCATCCTGGCTTACCTGAGGTCCACCAACCAGAGGCGTCACTTCCGGACGGTGCTCTTGGCGGCGCTGGCGGCCGTGGCCGTCAGCCTCGTCGTAGGAGCAGCGATCTTTGGCATCGCCGGCGAGTTCGAGGGCAGGGAGGCGGAGGCGTTCGAAGGGCTTGCTATGCTGGCGGCGGTCGGCGTCCTGAGCTGGATGATCGTCTGGATGAAGCGACAGTCGGCCGGGATCAAGAAGAGCCTGGAACACGAGATGGCGGAGGCGATCGGGATGGGGTCGGTGCTTGCGCTGGCCCTGATACCGTTCAGCGCCATCCTGAGAGAAGGTCTGGAAACGGCCGTGTTCTTGTTCGCCGCGACGCGGACTTCAACGCCGCTGGAATCCACCATCGGCGCAACGGCAGGGATAATCGTCGCCATCGGTCTCACCTGGGGAATCTACAGCGGCGGCTATCGCGTGAACCTGCGGGTGTTCTTCAACGTGACCGGTACCCTTCTCATCTTCTTCGCGGCAGGGCTACTGATACACGGCATTCACGAGCTTCAGGAGGCCGCCCTACTGCCTATCTCCATCGAGCACGTCTGGGACATCAATTACATCGTTGACGATGGCAGCGGCGTCGGCCTCTGGCTGAAGGCCCTGCTTGGATACAACGGCAACCCATCGCTGCTGGAGGTCATCGCCTACCCCATATACCTCGTATTGGCCTTCTGGTACTTCATCGCCATGCGGCCAGCCGCACCGGCTGTCGCACCCGCGCCGGCCCCGCCTACGGCACACATGCGGCTGGCGGAGCGCGAGGCGGACCCGCCTATCGCGGAGTAGCAAACTCCAGTCAGCGAGCAGCCTACAGCGGCTCAGCCATGTCCCAAACGAACGCTGCGACTGCGGCCCCGGCAACGGGCATCCGCTGCAGTAATTCGACGAACGTATTCGATTAGACACTTGACGTATAATCGCCAATCGTATTGGCGGGTTGACAATTAGGCCGTAGGTAACCAAACTAGAGGCGACTTATGGCCAAACAGGCTGAACCGGAAACCGACCCTCAGACCGCAGCCCTCGCCTTCGCCGGTCTCACCATTGAAGGCATGCTGCGCGGTCGCTACGACGACCAGGACGGGCGTGACATCTTCGCCAAGGTCCACGGCTTCAAGCTCCCAGAGCAGGCCCGCGCCGTTCGCCTCTACCCCTTCTTCCAGCCCCTGGACCGCAACGACGGCCCCGTAGCAAAGATCTACGGCCGCGAAGTGATAATGCTGGGCTCCAACAACTATCTGGGGCTTACAAGGCATCCCCGCGTCGTTCAGGCCGCCCAGGACGCCCTCAGCGAGCACGGCACCTCCTTGACCGGCTCCCGTCTGCTCAACGGCACCACTCACCTGCACGAGAAGCTTGAGAACAGGATCGCGGAGTTCCTGGGCACGGAGGCGGCCGTGGTGTTCACCACCGGCTACCAGACTAACCTGGGCGTCATCTCATCCCTGGTGGACAGCCGCTCCGTAGCGATCGTGGACAAAGCGGATCACGCCAGCATCTACGACGCCTGCCGGCTGGCGGAGGGTGAGATGCTGCGCTTCCGCCACAACGACGCCCAACACCTGGACACGATCCTCCGCCGCCTGGATAAAAAGAAGACCTGCCTCGTAGTCATCGACGGCGTGTTCAGCATGGGCGGCGACATCGCCGACCTGCCCGCGATCGTCGAGGTGTGCCAGCGCCATCAGGTTCGCCTCCTGATAGACGACGCCCACGCCATCGGCGCTATCGGCACGGGCGGCCGCGGCACCGCCAGCCACTTCGGCATGGATGGGAAGGTTGATCTGACGGTCGGCACCTTCTCCAAGTCCTTCGCCTCCGTTGGCGGCTTCGTCGCCGGCAGCCGCTCCGTACTGGAGTGGATCAAGCACTTCGGACGCTCCATGGTCTTCTCCGCCAGCCTGCCCCCCGCCTCGGCCGCCGCCGCCCTCGCCTCCCTGGAGGTGCTCATAGAGGAGCCGGAGCTGGTGGAGGCCGTGCAGCGCCACGGGGAAACGCTTCGCAGCGGACTGAACGAAATGGGGTTCGACACCGGCGAATCCCAGACGTCGATCATCCCCGTCACTATCGGCGACGAGCTGGCCACCGTCACCTTCTGGCGAGACCTCATCGAGTGCGGCGTGTACACCAACCCCGTCATCTTCCCCGCTGTCGCCATCGGTAAGGCCCTGCTGCGCACCAGCTGCATGGCAACCCACAAGGATGAACAGATAGAGTTCGTCTTGGAGCAGTTCCAGACCCTGGGCCGCAAGCACGGCCTTCTACCCTAGAGGAGCCCAATCATGTCGGTGACCGTGACGCCGGTTTCCGGCCGCCGCGACCTGGACGCCTTCATCAAGCTGCCCTTCCGCCTCTACCGGGAAGACCCCAACTGGGTGCCCCCGCTCCTCTATCTGGAACGCAAACGGTTCAACGCCAAGACCAACCCCTTCCTACAGCACGCCGACGCCCAGCTCTTCCTCGCCCACCGTAACGGCCGGGTAGTCGGGCGCATCTCGGCCCAGGTGGACCACGAGCACAATCGGTTCCACGAGGAGCGCACCGGCTTCTTCGGCTTTTTCGAGTCGGAGGACGAGGCGGAGACGGCTCGGGCGCTGTTTGAGGCGGCAGAGGACTGGCTCCGGCAGCATGGCATGGAGGCCGCCCGCGGGCCCCTGAGCTTCTCCATCAACCAGGAGGTAGGGCTCCTGATCGAGGGCTTTGACACGCCACCCATGATCATGATGCCCTACTCGCGGCCATACTACGGGCGGCTCATCGAAGGCGCAGGCTTCCAGAAAGCCAAGGACCTCTACGCCTGGCGATACGATACGGAGACCGTACCCCCTAAGGCGCGCCGCGCCGTGGAGGAGCTCCGCCAGCGGCCGGACATCAACATTCGCAAGGGGGACATCAGCCGCTTCGACGAGGAGATCGCCACCATCCTCGAAACCTTCAACTCCACCTGGAGCGGAAACTGGGGGTTCGTCCCTGTGACCCCCGCCGAGGCCCACCACCTCGCAGCGGACCTGCGCCAGATCGTCGATACCAACCTGGTTGTAATCGTGGAGGTGGACGGAGAAACGGCGGGCGTAGTCCTCGCCGCACCTAACATTAACGAGGCGATCCGCGACCTGAACGGCCACCTCTTCCCCTTCGGCTGGGCGAAGCTGCTATGGCGACTGAAAGTTCGCGGCCTCAAGACCGGCCGCCTGATGATCCTGGGCGTCAAGGAGAAATACCGCACCCGCAACTACCTGGCCCTGGCCTATCTCTTATGTGATGAGGTCTACCGTGCCGCCCGCGACGGCGGCTACCGCTGGGCTGAGTTCTCCTGGACGCTGGAGGACAACAACGCCGTGAACACGATGATCCGCAACGTCGGCTGCCGCAAGTACAAGACCTACCGCCTCTACGAGAAACCGCTTACGTCATGAAGTTCCTGGTCACCGGCGCCACAGGCTTCCTCGGCTCCCACATCGCCGAGCAGCTCGCCCGCGAAGGCCATACCGTCCGCGTGCTGGTGCGCCGCACGAGCGATCGCTCCTTCCTTCGCGGACTCGAAGTAGAGGAAGCGTTGGGAGACATCACCCAGCCGGACACTCTCCCAGCCGCCGTCGCGGGCGTCGACGCCGTCGTCCACGCCGCTGGACTGGTAAAGGCGCGTTCCGCCGCCGAGTTCAACTCCGTGAACGCGGACGGCACCGCCAACCTTCTCTCCGCCCTGGCTTCCGCCGAAAGCACCCCCCGTTTCGTCCTCATATCAAGCCTCGCCGCTCACGGCCCCAGCGAGGACGGCCGGCCTCGCCCCCTCGACGCCCCTGCGACCCCGGTTACCGCCTACGGCCGCAGCAAGCTCAAGGCCGAGGAGATGGTGCGCGCCTGGGCCGCCAACCCCGCCAGCGTCGGGGCCGTCATCATCCGGCCTCCCGTCATCTACGGCCCCCGCGACCGCCAGCTCCTGCCCTTCTTCCGGCTTGCCCGCTGGCGACTGGCCCCCCTCCTGGGCGATGGCACCAACACAATCTCTTGCGTTTACGTCGAGGATGCGGCCCGCGCGGTCGCCCTAGCTGCCACCGCCTCTGACGAGGCTCCCATCGCCACCTACACCCTGGACGACGGCGCAGTCTACACCTGGCGCGACCTGCTGGGCGCGATAGAGGAGGCTGTAGGCAGGAAGGCCCTGGCAATCCCCTTTCCGCCCTGGGCCTTCACCGCCGCCGCCTTCCTCAGCGAGACCTACGGCCGCCTGCGCCGCCGCGCCGTCCCCTTCACCCGCGATAAGGTCATCGAGATGCGCCAGCGCCACTGGGTCTGCTCCCACGATGAGATCAGCCGCGACCTGGGCTGGACGCCCCGGGTCACCCTCAAAGAGGGGGCCGCGCTCACGGCGGCCTGGTACCGTCAGCACCGCTGGCTGTAGGATGACAGAAGAGGGCTGAGATGCGCATCGTCGTCGGCGCCGACCATCGCGGCTACGAGCTGAAGGACGAGATCGCCGCTGCCCTCAAGCAAGCGGGCCACGAAACCTTGGACGTAGGCACCCACAGCGCCGACTCCGTCGACTATCCGGACTACGCCCGCGCCATCGGCGGTGTGTTGACGGACGGCCTCGCGGAGCGCGGCGTCCTGGTCTGCGGCAGTGGCGTGGGCGCCAGCATCGCGGCCAACAAGATACGCGGTGTTCGCGCCGCCATCTGCCACGACACCTATTCCGCCCGTCAAGGGGTGGAGCACGACGACATGAACGTCCTCTGCCTTGGCGCCCGCGTCATCGACTCCGAGCTGGCGCTGGAGCTGGTCAGGGCGTTCCTGGACGCCCGCCTCTCAGGAGAGGAACGGTACCGCCGCCGCCTGGAGAAGGTGGCGGAGATGGAGCGCCAGGGCCGCTAGCACTTCCTCTGCTTCGCCCCCATCCGGCGCGAATAACGGGACCCTGAGCTCTACACCTCCGGCAGCGAAATGGGGCCTGTGGCCCCTAGTCCAGCCGCTCGATGATGGTGGCGGTGCCCAGGCCGCCGCCGCAGCACATCAACTGCATCCCGTAGCGGCCGCCCGTGCGCTCCAGCTCGTGCAGGAGCGTGGTCATCAGGCGGGCGCCTGTGGCCCCCAGCGGGTGCCCCAGGGCGATAGCGCCGCCGTTCACGTTCACCTTCGACATATCTGGCTTCAGCTCGCGCTTCCAGGCCAGCACCACGGAGGCGAACGCCTCGTTGATCTCGATCAGGTCGATATCGCTCAGCTTCAGCCCCGCCTTCGCCAGCACCTTCGGCGTCGCCGTGATCGGCCCGGTGAGCATCAGCACCGGGTCGGAGCCCACCACCGCCTGGCCGATGATGCGCGCCCGCGCCTTTACGCCCAGCTCCTCCGCCTTCTCCTTCGCCATCAGCAGCACGGCGGCTGCCCCGTCCGTGATCTGGCTGGAGTTGCCGGCGTGGTGGACGCCGTCCGGGCGGAACGAGGGCTGCAGCGAGGCCAGCTTCTCCAGCGACGTGTCGCGGATCCCCTCGTCCGTCTTGATCGTGGCCGGCAGCCCCTCAAGCTGCACGTCCACAGGCAGGATCTCGCGGTCGAAACGACCCTCGTCCCGGGCCCGCTTCGCCTTCTCGTAGCTCCCTAGCGCGAACTCGTCCGCCTCCGGCCGCTCGATCCCCCACTTCTTGGCGATCTCCTCGGCGGAGATCCCCTGAGCGGTGAGCTGGTACTTCTTCAGCAGCTCCGGCTGGAAGGGGAAGCCCGGCCCCTGCGTGATGTTGATCCCAAGCGGCACCCGTGACATCGACTCCACGCCGCCGCCGATAGTGATGTCGCACGTCTCCGCCTGGATCAGGTTAGCGGCGAAGTGGATCGCCTGCTGGCCGGAGCCGCACTGGCGGTCCACCGTGGTAGCCGGTATCTCGTACGGGAAGTCCGCCGTCAGGAGGCAGTTACGGGCTACGTTCGCCCCCTGCTCTCCCACCTCATCCACATTGCCGAAGACAACGTCCTCCACCAGTGACGACTCGATGCCGGCCCGCTTCACGACCTCGTTCAGCACCAGCGCCCCCAGGTTGTTGGGGTGAATGCCGGACAACACCCCATCCTTGCGTCCCATGGGGGTGCGGACCGCCTCTACGATGACTACTTCTCTCACGGAGCGCCTCCTAAACTAAACGTAACGCCTCCATATAGTATTACGAGGCCCGCATCCGCGCCAGTTTCCCCGGCACAAGCGCAGGCTATCGCGGCGCATCAGTGAAATCGATGAACGCCACCGGCACACCGCAGGCCCCGCTGGCGTGGACGCTGACGATGCGCCCGCCCTGGAGCGCCGGGTGCGGCTCCCCCACCGGCAACCCCCGCTCCTTGAGGTCTGCCGCCAGCGCGTCGATATCTGTAACTTCGAACGCCAGCCCGGCGATAGATCCGGGCCGCGCCTGCCTGCCGGCAGGCAAGGCTGACGGCGGCTTCTTTGGCCCAATTAGCTCCAGGATCACTTCGCCGGGGCGCAGGAAGCTGAACCGCATCTCGCCCCGCTCGAACGTGCGCTTCGTCTCCACACCAAAGTACTCGCGCATGCGCCCGCACGCCCCCTCCACATTCGGGAGACGCAACACTACATGGTCTATCCGGGATACCGGACTGCCGCCGCCGCTGTCGGAGAGCTCCCGCGGCGGTTGCACCACCTCCAACAACACTCCGTCCATCGCCTCCGGCGCCAGGTAGCTCAGGCGCCCGGTGAACCCCTCGCGCGGCTCCGCGTCCTGGAGCGGCACGCCCCTCGCCCGCAGCGCGGCCACCAGCGTGCGCACGTCATCCGTACCCAGGGCCACGTGGTGCAGCCCCTCACCCTGCTCCGCGATATGCTCAGCGAACGGCGAGCCGTCTCTCGTCGGCTGCACCAGCTCCAGGTAGCTGCCGCCTACGGCCAGCAGCGCCACCTGCGCTCCCCGCGCCGGGGCCTCGCCCTGCTTGACTACGGGCAGGCTCAGCGCCTCGGCGTAGAAGCGCAGCGCCGCCTCCATATCGCGGACGGCGATCCCCACGTGGTGGACGTCAGTGATCATGCGGGATGCATTGTAGCATCCGCTAAATGGAAAACGGCCCGCCTGAGGCGGGCCGCCGCTATGATTCCGTCTCGCCTAGGACCAGCCGACGCGATCTAACTGCAGCAGGCCGGCGGGCAGCCGCTCCATCTCATCCTCCACCATGCGTCCGATGCCATCGTCACCAGTCGAGATGGCCCACCGGGCGAAAGTGGCCACAATCCGCGGATCGAACTGGGTCCCGGCGTTGCTGATGATCTCGCGCACGGCGTACTCATGGCTCAGAGCCTCGCGATAGGGCCGCTGCGACACCATGGCGTCGTATGCGTCGGCCACCGAGAAAATGCGCGCCTCCAGGGGTATCTCGGTGCCCCGCAGGCAACGTGGATAGCCCATACCGTCGTACCGCTCATGATGACAGTACACTATATCCGCTATCTCGCTCAGGTGGTCAACCTGCGTCAAGATCGAATAGCTGAAGAACGGGTGCTGCCGCATCTCGCCCCACTCGCCAGCGTCCAGGGGTCCGGGCTTAGTGAGTATCTCTTCATGGACGTGGATCTTGCCGATGTCGTGCAGGAAAGCAGCCCACTCCAGCTGCTGGAGACGGTCTTCCGTCAAGCCCAGACCACGTCCCAGCTCCAAAGACAGGTGCACGACCCGGTCAGAGTGGCCGCCGGTCACGTTATCGCGCAGATCCATCGCCGAGGTAACGACCTGGCGCAGAGAGTGGTAGCTACGCTCCACCTCCTCTACTTGGAGGATCGTCTCCTCGTAGCGTGCGCCGACGTTGAGGGCGCGAGACGCCGAGACGAACGCGAGGAGCCCCATGGAGCCGAGAAGCGCAGACGTGGCCAGATAGTTGAACAAGGTGGGCTCCTGGCCCATCAGTAGCACCGTTATGGAGGCGACGATGGTGACAGCTCCGACTACCCAGAGCCACTTGCCGAACTTGTGCGGCGCTGCGCCGCTTCTATCCACACGCCGGGTAGACGTGCGCGCCAGCTTCTCGAAGCCCTCGGCATTGTATATGTGGCGGTGGCCGTTTTCGGACATGCGCCTCCCCCTTAACTAATCGATACAGATTCACTATCAGAGACTCCGTTACTACTCCGGCGTTACTGATGCTTGTGCGCCCTACGTTAACGCTCGGTAAACGGCCCGCCCACATCGACGCGGGCCGGCGTGTTGACAGCGGCCACCAAATCTGGTTTCTTGGCCTCGAGGCCACTGACTGATCGCGGAGAGAGGTGCCCCATGCCCGATTTCCGCCCACTCAGGGCCTGGGCCGGCGCCACACTCCTGGCCGAGACAGAGATCGCCATCGATCGGCCCCACGTCTGGGGCACGCAGGCAGACATCGAGCGCCTACGGCGCAAGATCGACGTTTGGGCGCGGGAGGCGCGCATCCGATAGGCGCTGGGATGTCACGCAATGGCTAAAGGATACTTAGAGAAGTTGTCTGAACTAATGGATCGCGCAACGGCTGGAAAGTTCAAGAATGTTGATCTGGAATGCAAGCATTTCTTTAGCGGAGCTGCTGTTTATGCGAACGGAACGATTTGCATAACGTTAACCCCTGTCGGCTTCGCAGTAAAATTGCCAGAAGAATCACGAAATGCTCTGATGAGAGACAAAGGTACAAAACACCTTCGATATTTTCCTAAAGGGCCTATTAAGAAGGATTATGTTGTTTTGCCGGAAGCGATGTTAAAAGATATGAGAACTCTACGACACTGGGTAGAAGTCAGTATTGAATATGTAACTAGGCCTCCGACAACTGGCAACGTATCAAATTAGACGGTCGCACTCCGTTCCGGGCATCTGTTAACGACAGCCATTACTTGACAATAACTCGGCCGCGTGCCCATAATTTCTTCGCTGTCTGCCCCGCCTTTCTCCCCGGAGTCCTATCTTGAACGTCGTCGGCCGCCGCGGCTCCAGCGGGTCCGGCTGGAATTGGTCGCGCCCGCCCTCGGGACCCCCTCGTCCTCCGCCGGGGCCCCCCCTCTTGCCTCTTGCCGGGGCGGGACTCCTCGTCCTGCTCGTCGCCCTCGTCCTACTAGCCGTCTGGCTGTCTGACTCGGACGACAACTCGCCGGCCGGCGCCGCCAACACACCTACCCCCGTTACCCCCGTGCTTTCGACCGCCGTCGTGTCTTCGCCGATTCCATCGGCAACACCTACGCCCACCCAAACGGCAACACCTACGCCGACACGAACGCCGACCCCCACCTCCAGCGCACCCCTCTTCCGCCTGGCCGTCTTCGATGAAGGCGAGTGGCAGTTCGAGGCTCTGCCGCAGACCGCAGCCTACCATCAGGGTGAAGCGATTCCCTTTCTGCTGCGAATCGATAACGCCTTACCAGGCGCTTCCTACCCTCTGACCATCCGCTATGCCTGCCAAGGGTTCAACCTCCTCACGACCCACGACCGCGATACTGACAGCGAGCCCGCCCTCGCCTCCGCCGGGCCGGGTAGCGCTATCGCCGATAGCGCGGTCCAAATCCCGGACGACCCGGGCACCGATGACGACGACGGAGAGGCCGGGTCGCTCAGCCTGTGGGGCGGCTCGTTCATCGCTATCGGCGCCCTGCTGCCGCCATCCCCCTGCACCGATCAGAAGAGCCTGTCCGTATCACTGCTCGCTGCCGCGGATACGCTGTTCCTCATGTGGGCCGCTCAGCTCTCGGAAGCGGCCTCAGACAGCGGTCTCCTCCTGCGCCTGGTGGTGCAGCTACCGGACGGCGATGAGCTCAGCGTCGAGATCGACCCCGCAAGCGTCGCCCCGGCACAGCCGTAACCGCCCTTTACAGTAGGCGCTACAGCGAATACAGTTGACCTGAATTGCCGCCCTGAACGGGAGCCGCCCCTAGTTGAGCGAAACGGAAGCCTTCAGCCACCAATACGCCACCATCAACGGCCTGCGCTATCACTACGTACGTGAGGGCAGCGGCCCGCCTCTCTTCCTCATCCACGGCTGGCCCGGCTTCCACTACGAGTGGCATCTCAACATTAAGCCCCTCGCTGAGCGCTTCGACGTCATCGTCCCCGATATGCGCGGCTACGGCGAGACAGACAAGCCGGACCTGCCGCCGGAAGAAGCCTACACCGATGACGTCTTCGCCGAGGACCTGCGCGCCCTGGTTGAGCACCTCGGTTTCGAGAAGGTGAGCATCGTCTCCCATGACTTCGGCTCTGTTTGGACACGACGTTTCGCCCGCACCTACCCCGATCTGGTGGACAAGCTTGTCCTCTTCCAGCCTGTCTATCCCGGCATCGGCGCCCGCTTCTTCACGCCCGACCGGTTACCCGAGACCTGGTACATGTTCTTCCACCAGCTCCCCCTGGCCGAACAGCTTGTGGGCTCCAGCCGCCAGGCCACGGAGGTATACCTGCGCCACTTCCTCTCCCACTGGTCCTACGACAAGTCGCTGTGGACGGCTGATGAGGTAAAGCAATACGTGGACGTGTTCTCACAGCCCGGCACCCTGCGCGGCGGCTTCAACTGCTACCGCGCCATGTTTCGCACCCTGGGCCGCCCTGACCCGGGCGACCCCCAGATCCACGCCCCTACCCTCGTCCGCTGGGCGGAGAACGACCCCATCTTCCCCGTCGCCTGGAGCGACAAGCTGCCCGACTTCTTCCCCAACCTAACCCTGCGCACCGTCCCCAACTGCGGCCACTGGGTACAGCGAGAGAAGCCGGAGCTGGTGAACCGCGAGATAACCGAATTCATCCTCGGCAGCTCGACTAAATAACGCCATGCTCATCGACGAATTTGTGCCCGAATACGACTTCCACGAACGCCACGGGACGCTCGTCCCTGTGTCCCAGGAGATCGTCCGTCGCGCACTCGACGAGTGGCGGCCCCAGGACTCGTTCCTCTGGCGACTGCTGCTGCGTCTCCGCGGCCTCGGCCGTCCCCAGGGCTCCCTTCGCAAATGGGCGGAGGCCATGGGCTTTCTCCGTCTTGCGGAGACGGAGGAAGAGGTCTGCTACGGCCAGATAGGCCGATTCTGGGCGGTGAATGAGAGGGCGGCACTCGTCTCGCCACGGACAGTCGAGGAGTTCCGACGGTTCGCTGACCCGGGCTACGCCGTCGCCGTCATGAACCTAGGCATAGAGCCGGCGGGGGCCGGCGAGACACGGCTGTACACGGAGACCCGCATTCGCGCCCCCGGACCGCGGGCGCGCTTCTGGTTTCGCCTCTACTGGCTGATCACCCGTCCCTTCAGCGGCCTCCTGCGCCGAGCCATGCTCAGCGGTATCAAGGCCAGAGCGATCGCTTACAATGCCCTTATTTCCGAGCAGCCCGAAAGGAGCGTTTGACATGCGCTTAGAGACAGCGGTTATGGCCCCGACGATCAAGGAGCTGGCCGACTACGGCAAACGAATGGAGGAGATGGGCTACGACTCCATCGTCACTCCCGAGGCCGGCCGCGACCCGTTCCTGCCCCTTGCCATCCTGGCCGAGCACACGGAGCGGCTGAAGCTCGGCACCGCCGTCGCCATCGCCTTTCCCCGCAGCCCCTTCGTCGTCGCCCAGATGGCCTGGGACCTCCAGCGCTACTCCGGCGGGCGGTTCATCCTGGGCCTCGGCACCCAGGTCAAGGGCCACAACGAGCGCCGCTACTCCACGCCCTGGCCGGCCCCGCCGGGACCCCGCCTGCGCGAGTACATCCTCTGTCTCAAGGCGATCTTCAACACCTTCCAGACCAACGAACGCCCCAACTTCAAGGGCGACTGGTATCAGTTCACCCTCATCTCGCCGTTCTTCAACCCCGGCCCCATCCCTAACGGCGGCGTCCCCATCTACATCTCCGCCATCAACAAGTACCACTGCCGCCTCGTCGGCGAGGTCTGCGACGGTATCCGCATGCACCCCTTCAACACCCCGAAGTACACCCGCGAGGTGATCATCCCCAGCATCGAGGAGGGCGCCAAGAAAGCCGGCCGCAAACTCTCGGACATCGATGTCGTCGGCGGCGGCTTCCTCGTCACCGGCAAGAACGAGGAGGAGGTGGAGAGGGCCAAAGCGCCCTTCAAGCAGCAGATAGCGTTCTACGGCTCCACCCGCTCCTACCATCCGGTGCTGGAGTGCCACGGCTGGGGCGAGGTGGGCATGGCACTCCACCGCCTCTCCATGGAGGGCAAGTGGGCGGAGATGACCAACGAGATCACCGACGAGATGCTAAACGAGTTTGCCATCGTCGGCACCTACGATGAGATAGTGCCCAAGATCAAGGAACGCTACTCCGGCGTGGTGAACACCCTCGGCTTCGGCTATTCCACCATCACCGCGGAGCAGGGGGAGCGCCTGCGCTGGCTTATACAGGAGCTGAAGCAGCTCTAGCGCCCTCCCGCATGAACGAAGCCGACCGAGAGACGGCTAAGCGCCACCAGGCGATCTGGGAGGAGTTCCACCGCCACCCCACAGTCTCGGCCTGGACGGGCCGGCTGCCCCTGCCACCTGAGGTCACCGCGACAGCCGGCTTCGTGATACCCGTCGACGATGCGTCGGTCAGCAGCAGGTTGCAGGGGATCGTTTCGCGGCTGGAGGCCACCGGCTGCGTCAACCCCTTCCCGCCGGACTACTGGCACATCACCATCGTACCGCCGGTCACGCTCACCAGCGGTGACCCCACACCCCCACCCCTGCCTGCCGGTCAGGCAGCCCTGCTGCCGATCTCCTTCATAGCGGAGGCGCTGGAGAAGGGACGAAAGGTCGTGCAGAGCCTGGGCCCGTTCGACGTAGCGGTCCGCGGCCTCAACGCCTTCCGCGATGTGCTCGTCGCCGTCCCTTACGATGGCGGCCGGGGCCTGGAGCTGGGCCGCCTTCTCCGCTCCGCCATACCGAAGCTCCCAGAACGCTACCCAGACGGACACGAGCCACTGCCTCACATCTCGCTCACCCAGTACGGACGGGAAGACCGGCTGGGAGAGATGGTGGAGCTGATCCAGACAGAGCGTGACACGGACATCGGCTGCTTCCGCGCCCACCGACTGGAGATGTTCGTCCTCTCCTGGCGTAACGGAGTGCCGGGACGTGTCGAAAAGAACGAGATACCGCTGGAAGGCCAACCGTGACGCCCAAGAATCAGTTCGTAGAGCTGCGGGGCCTCCGCTTCCACTATCGCGATTGGGGCGGCTCGGGACAGCCGCTCGTTCTCCTGCACGGCCTGGCATCAAACTCGCTTATCTGGAAGCTCGTCGCCCCGCTACTGGCCCGGAGATTTCGCGTCCTGGCTCTGGATCAGCGCGGCCACGGCCCAAGCGACAAGCCGGACGACGGCTACGACTTCCAATCCATCACCGGCGATCTCCAGGCCTTCATAGAGGCCCTGAGCCTGGAGCGACCCGCGCTGGTGGGCCACTCTTGGGGCGCCAACGTCGCCCTTCAGTTCGCCGCCGAGAGGCCGGACGACGTATCATGGCTGGCCCTGGTGGATGGCGGCTTCCTAGAGATATCCGCCTTCCCCGGCATGACCTGGGAACGGACGCTGGAGATGATGTCGCCGCCGCCCCTGGCGGGGCTGAAACTGAAGACCTTTCTCCAGGGAGCTCGCAACTGGCCCGGCCTGGGCTCAGTCTGGAACGACGATGTCCAAGAGATAGTCCTGGCTAACTTTCGCATAGACGAAGACGAGACGATCCACCCGCACCTGAGCCGCGAGAACCACCTGAAGATACTCCGCTCCCTGTGGGAGCAGAAGCCCTCAGCGCTGTGGCCCCACCTCCGCTGCCCCGCCCTCCTGATCCCTGCCGCAAGCGATCATCAGGACTCACGCACCACGAGCTGGATGGATCACAAGCGGAAGGCCATAGCCCTGGCGGAAGAACACGCGCCGACGGTAAGGGTGGTGTGGTTGGAGGACACGATCCACGACGTGCCCCTGCAGCGGCCGCGCGAGCTTATGGAGGCTATCGACGGATTTCTTGAGGGGTTAGCCTAGGCCGCTTCGCCGGCCGAGCGCTGGCTCATCATAAGCCGGAACGCCCGCTCGAACGACTCATCGTCCAGCACGGGCTCACACCCGTCGAAGGAAGCACCCTCAATGATGACTTCCAGGAAGTCGCGGGCGTAGGCGGCTTGCGGCTTATCCCCCGCCTGACCGTACAGCCGCTCCACGACGCGCTCGATCGCGCCATCCGGCGTCTGTACCCCTCTCTTATGGCATAGCTGACGCAGGATCTCGGCGAACTCCACGGGGCCGGGGTCGGGTATCTCAACCTTATACAGAATCCGCCTCAGGAGAGCCTCGTCGGCCAACTGCTCCATCGGCCGATTGGTCGCGAACAGGAGCTGAACATCGAATGGTATTCTCAGCTTTTCGCCCGTGATGAGGCCCAGGCTGTCCCAGCCGCGCTCCACGGCGATAAGCCAGCGGGTCATCAGGTCCCGGGCGTCCGTCTTCTGACGGCCCAGGTCATCAACAATCAGGACGCCGCCCTGGGCCTTGACGTGCGGAGGGGCCTGGTAAAAGCGGGCCTGTGAATCGTAAGCCAGGTTCAGCGAGTCCGGTCCCAGCTCCGAGCCAAGGACCACGGCCGGCCGCCGCACCAGCACCCAGCGACGATCCAGCTTCGCATCGTCCTTCACTGCGTCTCCGTCGTCAACATCATCGATCGCCTCATGAACGGAGGGGTCGAACACCCGGATCACCTGACCGAAGACATACAGGGCGTAGGGCATAAGGGCTACGCCGTCTAAGCTGTTGGCGAACAGCTCCAGGATGCTGGTCTTACCGTTGCCGGAACGGCCGTAGAACATCGTAGTCTTGCCGGAGTAGAGAGCGCGCGCCACCGAGTCGGCGACTTCCGGCGCCAGGACAAACTCGTCAAGACTCGCCTTGATACGCGCCGCTGACGGCATCTGTCTTTGCGCCTGCTGCGTCCGAATGACCTCCGCGTACTGCTCCGCGGTCACGGGCACAGGCCCAGCGTAGCGAGTACGCTCTAGCGCCTCCGACGCTCTTGCCGTTCCCCGTTCCGACAGACGGTAGCGATAGTTCCCTGTGAACAGGTCGGACTGGCTCAACACCTCGCACAGGCGCTCTTCCTGAAGAGCTGCCAATATCTGCTTCACCATCGTCTGGCCAAGCCCCAACCTGCGCATCAGCTGTGCTGCGGAGGGAGTGCCGGAGTAGTGCATTATCTTAAGCGTCAGATCCGTAAGAAACGCCTTTGAAAGGCCGACCTCCGCCAGCGTGCTCGGCCGCTTGGGGTAGACCGAACCTTCCGGCCCTCCTGCCGACACAGGCGGGTCGGCCTCTAGGGTCGCGGCGGCGGCGCTCAGCGTCTGCGCTACCGAATCCCCGGCCTCGTTCTGGGCTGAATCACTGTCAGGCACCAAGCCCTGACCGTCCCGGCTGTCTTCGTCCTCGCTATGGGAGACCGCCGCTCGCCGCTGCGTCTCATCCGCTTGTCCAATGGATCCGCCTTCGGTGACTTCCTCAGCGGACTCGTATCTGCGCTCCATATCAAATACTCTCCTGACGTTGGCTAATCGCCGTCATCAGGTTAAGACGCCACCTATGTCAGTTACGTTACCTCGAAAGGGCACGCCTGGGCGACCTATCCAGGTCTCTTCCTGAGATAAGATCTGGCGTATCACGAGCGCAAAGCGAGAACCTGATAGATTCGCCGCCGCGTTGATCGCCGCCCGCTGCCAGCGAGCGTCAGACGCGGGGCCGAAGGTTTGTAATTGTGAGCACAAACCCTTGACTGGGGCGCACTGCGAATGCTATAAAATGCTCAGCCCTGTCGATTTCAATAGACGCTGGCGAAGACGTCTATTGAGATAACAAATAATAACGGAGACAAACCTTCATGGAGATACCGCCTGTAGTCATCGACCGTCTCCCCCTCTACACACGTGCCCTGTCTACTCTTGAGGAGGAAGGCCGAGAGGTGGTCAGCTCACAGGAGTTAGGCACTCTTCTGGGCGTAACCCCCGCCCAGATCCGCAAGGACCTCAGCTATTTCGGCCGCTTCGGCAAGCAAGGGCGCGGCTACAACGTCCGCAAGCTGCTGGACGAACTGCACCGTATCCTCGGTCTGGACAGGCAGTGGCGCATGGCCGTAATAGGCGTTGGCAAACTGGGCCTCGCCATCCTCGGCTACGAAGGTTTCGGACCTCAGGGGTTTCGCATCGTCGAGGCGTTCGACGCCGACCCCAAGAGGATAGGCCAGCGGATCGAGAACCTGACGATAAGAGCCGCCAACGACTTGGAGAAGACTCTATTGAAAAACCCCGTGGACGTTGGGATCGTCGCTGTCCCCGCTGCGATCGCCCAGGACGTCATCGATACCCTGGTTAAGTGCGGAGTCCGCGCCATCCTCAGCTACGCGCCCATTCCCGCCCGTGTGCCGGCGGGAGTCTACCTGAAGCGCATCGAGCCGGTGCTGGCACTCCAGAGCATGGCCTACTACCTGAAAAACTCTCCTCGCTCCACAGCAGCGGCCGCTAGAAGCTGACCATCCACTCTCCCTCGGGTGGCTGCGCCCGCTGGATCAGCTCCAGATGCTCTAGGGCAATTCCAGCCCCTATAGCCACGCAGTCCATCGGGTTATCCGCCACATAGCAGGGGATGCCGATCTCCTGAGTGACCAGCCGGTCCAGGTTGCGCAGAAGCGCCGTCCCGCCCGTGAGCACTATACCCCGGTCAATTATGTCCGCAGCGAGCTCAGGAGGCGTCCGCTCCAGGACCGAGCGAACACTGCCCAGAATGGCCTGGAGTGCATCGTGGAGAGCCTGGCAAACATCTTCCGCGGTGACGGTTACCGTCTTAGGAAGGCCGCTGATCTGGTCCCGTCCACGTACGTCGTACGTGAGCTCCTCGTCAAGCGGCAGGGCACTGCCGATGGCGATCTTCACATCCTCAGCCGTGCGATCGCCGATGTTGAGGTTATAGCGGCGCTTTATGTGCGCGGCTATGGCGTCATCCAGCCGATCACCCGCCACCCGCACCGATTCGCTGACGACGATGCCGTACATAGAGATGACCGCCGCCTCGGCGCGGCCGCCGCCGATGTCCACTACCATGTGGCCCTGGGGCGTGCTGATGGGGATGCGGGCCCCGATGGCCGCAGCCAGCGGCTCCGAAACGACGTAGGCGGGCCGCCGCGCTCCGGCCGCCTCGCAGGCGTCCTGCACCGCTCGCTGCTCCACCCCAGTCACGCCTGCGGGCACACAGACCATCACTTCAGGCTTCACCAGGGAAAACCGCCCGTTCACCTTGCCAATGAAGTAGCGGAGCATCGCTTCCGTGGTCAGATAATCGGCGATAACGCCGTCGCGCATAGGACGGATCACCTGAATGGCGCTCGGCGTCCGGCCCAGCATCTCGCGCGCCTCGCGCCCCACCGCCACGATGCTGTTGTCCCGCTGAGCCACCGCCACCACAGAAGGCTCTGCGCTAACGATCCCCTTGCCCTTTACGTAGATCAGGACGTTGGCCGTGCCCAGGTCAACGCCGATGCGCTTACCAAACAAACTACACCCTCTCGATCGCCGCCCCGAGGCTGCGCAGCTTGGAGGCGATGCGCTCGTAGCCGCGGTCCACGTGATACACGTCCGCCACCTCAGTGCGGCCACTGGCAGCCAGACCGGCCAGTATCAACGCCGCGCCCGCCCGCACGTCCAGCGCCCTAACGCTGGAGCCGAGGAGTGGGGTCGGCCCGCTAATGATAGCAGTGGTGGCGCCAGTCGTCACTACCTCAGCACCCATCTTGCGCAACTCGCTCACATACAACAGTCGGTTATCGAACACCCGCTCGTGTACGTAGCTTACGCCGCAAGCCTGAGTGAGGAGCACGGCCATCGGTGCCTGAAGGTCGGTGGCGAGGCCGGGGTAGGGCAGCGCCTGAATAGTGACCGCCCTCAACTCACCGTCCCGCCAAACCCTTAACGTATCCCCATCTTCCTCCACCACTACGCCGGCCTCCCGCATCTTGGCGATAAGTGAGAACAGGTGGCCTAGGTGAACGCCTCGAATCTCCACCCGGCCGCCCGTGATAGCGGCGGCGATAGCAAAGGTGCCCGCCTCCAGGCGATCCGGGATGATGCGGTGCGTGGTGCCGTGCAGCGCCTCCACACCGGCGATGGTGACAGTGTGACTGCCGGCGCCGCTGATTCGCGCCCCCATGGAGTTCAGCATCGCGGCCAGGCTCTGCACCTCCGGCTCCGAGGCCGCGTTCACGATAGTCGTTGTGCCGGCGGCGGTGGCCGCGGCCAGCATCAGGTTCTGTGTGCCCAGCACGCTCGGGTAGTCAGCGAACACGCGCGCCCCTCTGAGCCCATCGGTCTCCGCGACGTACTTCTCCCCCTCACGGTCGACGCGGCTGCCCATCGCCTCAAACCCAGCCAGGTGCACGTCGATGGGACGCTGGCCGATGACGTCGCCCCCCGGCGGCGAGCAGCCGGCCGAGCCCAGCCGCGCCAGCAGCGCCCCCATGACTAGGAAGCTGGCGCGCAGGTTCCCGACGAGCTCCGTTGGAGGCGAGGAGCTTGTCAGCTTGGCGGTGTTGATACGCAGACCATGCTCGGACGTCGGCTCCACGGTAGCGCCCAGGCTGCGCAGCACCTCTGCCATGTGCCCCACGTCGCCGATAGCGGGGACGTTCTCCAAGTAGCAGTCTTCCGCTACGAGAAGGGCCGCCGCCATCGCGCCCATCGCCGCGTTCTTGGAGCCGCTAACGTCGACGCTGCCGTGCAGCGGTCTCCCGCCATCGATAACCAGCTTGGTACCGTCGCGGCTGTTGGTGAAGATAAGCGGCGCCGTCTGCTCTTTCAAAGGCGAATCCTAACTAAGGTCCCGGCGGGCCGGGCGGCACGCCGCCCCTTCGCCGGCGCCGTCGCGTGACAGCCTTGATGCGGGCCAGCGCCTGCGCTAGCTCCGCCTGCACCTGCGCCAGGTCCACTTCCGCCTCCCGCTCCTCCAGGCGGCGCTGGGCCTGGCGGCGCGCCTCCTCCGCTCGCTCGACGTCGATCTCCTCAGCCCGCTCCGCCGCATCGGCCAGGATCGTAATTCGGTTATCGCGCACCTCGATGAAGCCGCCGGTGATCGCTATCTCCACTTCATCGTCGCCTTTGACTATGCGCAACACCCCCGGCTGGATCATCGTTAATAGAGGGGCGTGCAGGGTGAGGACGCCCAGTTCGCCCTCAACGCCGGGAACGACCAGCTGGTCCACGTCCTCCTCGGAGTAGACCAACTCCTCCGCCGTGACGATCTCGACCTTTAGGGTCACAGCCCATCCCCTTCCCCGCGCCAGAACTTAGAACCCAGAACCAAGAACCGACACCTGATGAGCCATTTAGGCTCTACGTTCCTGGTTCTCGGCTCTCGTGGCCTCATCTCACCATCCTCCGCAACAGCGCTCGGAGCTTAGGAGCACCGGCCAGCGCCTTCTTGAGACCGGCGACCTCGTCGTTACTAACGATGAGTGGACTGCGCTGGAATCGGCCGGCGTGGTCATAATAGCAGAATCGTACCGCCAGAGAGCCGTCGTCGAACTCCATGAGCTGCAGAGACGGCTCGTGGTGCTGGCCGGCGTACGTCGCCTCCTCCACGATGCGCCCGCTCCCCCAGTGCAGGGCGAACGGCCGCGGCAGGGTACTACGGACGCTCTGTTTAGCCATCGCCCTATTCCTACGCCGCCGCTTCCTTCTCCATCTTCTCCGCCTGCTCCGCCGCCTCCTCAATGCCGCCCACCATGTAGAACGCCTGCTCCGGCAGCTGGTCCCACTTCCCTTCCAGAATCTCGCGGAATCCGCGCACCGTCTCCTTCACCGGCACGTAGCGGCCGGGCCGCCCCGTGAACGTCTCCGCCACGAACATCGGCTGCGACAGAAAACGCTGGATGCGACGCGCCCGCGCCACCGCCTGCTTGTCCTCCTCCGATAGCTCCTCTACCCCCAGGATTGCGATAATGTCCTGCAGATCCTTGTACCGCTGGAGCACCACCTGCACCCCCCGCGCCGTCTGATAGTGCTCCTCGCCCACGACGCGCGGGTCCAGGATGCGGGAGAACGACGTCAGCGGGTCCACGGCGGGGTACAGCCCCTGCTCAACAAGCGACCGCTCAAGGGCGATCACCGCGTCCAGGTGCCCGAACGTGGTGACGATGCCCGGGTCGGTGTAGTCGTCAGCCGGCACGTAGATCGCCTGGAAGGAGGTAATGGAGCCGCGCTTGGTGGAGGTGATGCGCTCCTCCAGTGCGCCCATGTCCGTAGCCAGGGTGGGCTGATAGCCCACGGCGGAGGGCATGCGGCCCAATAGCGCCGACACCTCCATGTTGGCCAGGATGTAGCGGTACACGTTGTCGATGAACAGGAGGACGTCCTGGCCCTCCTGGTCGCGGAAGTACTCCGCCATCGTCACGCCGGTGAGGCCGATGCGGGCCCGCACGCCGGGAGGCTCGTTCATCTGGCCGAACACTAGCACTGTCTTCTCGATGACGCCGGAGCCGCGCATATCGTGCCAGAGGTCGTTCCCCTCGCGGGAGCGCTCGCCCACGCCGGCGAACACTGAGTAGCCGCCGTGCTCGGTGGCGATGTTCCGGATGAGCTCCATGATGATCACCGTCTTGCCCACGCCGGCGCCGCCGTAGGCGCCCACCTTGCCGCCCTTGCTGAACGGCGACACCAGGTCAAGCACCTTGATGCCGGTCTCCAGCACCTGCGGCGTCGTCTCACGCTCCTCCATGGGCGGCGCCGGGCGGTGGATCGGCCAGTGCTCGTCCGCCTTGACCTCGCCCAGGCCGTCCAGCGGCTCGCCGAGGACGTTGAACAGCCGTCCCAGACAGGCGCGCCCGACCGGGACGGTGATGGGAGCGCCCGTGTCCACGCACTCGACTCCGCGGCGCCGCGCGTCGGTTGTGTCCATCGCC